>DHUW01000104.1:2276-11882 GCA_002409365.1 Anaerolineaceae bacterium UBA5224
GCCTGGCTGTTACCCGGCTCGTAGTGGATAAGGCCAAAAAGATCAGCCATCAGATAAAGACTCAGGCTGTGAGTAAGGGCTTTTTCCAGATCATCTTCTGCGGGCTGCAGGCTGACTTCCAGGAATGCGTTGGCGACATTTGCCCTCAACTGAGCATCTTGTTCAGGCGCTGACTGTGGAGACGTAATATTGACTTCATTCTCACGAGAGGCAAGGCTGATCAGGAGAGGATAATAGACGAGTTGGCTCACCATGACCGCCGCAGGCAGGTTGCCAGCGGAAGGTAAGAGCAGGTAAAGAATGAATCCGGCTGCCGCAATTGCTAAAATCAGCCAGGCTTCGACGATTTTACTGCGATTATTGATGTAATTGGCAATCCCACTCAGCAGGATCAACACCAACGATATGCCAACCAGGACATTATCCATCCAACTTCGGTTAAAGTCCTGGGTGGTAGAACCCTCCAGCCACCACAGACTGAACAACACCCCTACGAACAAAAGGACGACAGATAAGGCGACTGGAACCCAGCCAGAAATACTCTGATCATTATTTTGGAACAGCGCCCAAATCAGCCAAACCAGGCAGACCAGGTTTAGCAAGCGGTGTGCGAGCGGAAAGAGAGCTTTAACGAGTTGAAAACCCTGGTAAGCGATTAAATCAGCTGTTAACAAAACCACCTGGCAGATGAAGATGATCATAATTGCCACTTGGAGTGCATGTTTGTTGGCATTGCCTGACCGGCTTATTACCTCCAAAGCAAGAATGCTGGAAACCAACAGCAGCCCATAGTAGAGCAGCGCGTACGGAAAAACCGTTAAAACCGGGTCTATCTCGAGTATATTGATCATCGGCTCGCAATTCCTGCTTGATTATGTGCAAGAATTGTACCCTTTCACAAGGGTATATACAGTTGATGTCGTCTTACAAATTCCTGTATAATTTACGGACTTAATTTAGAATGAAAGATGCACCTATATCATGTTTGAAAATTTGAATCCCTTGGTAAATATCCTTCTGTTAAGTCTTATGGCCAGCCTCGGTACCGCTCTGGGCGGTCTGATAGCGACTATTCGCAAACCAGGTCGCAGATTCTACGGATTTTTGATGGGGATCACGGCAGGGGTGATGATCTGCCTGGCTTTTCTAGAACTGGTTCAGCAATCCATTGAGCTCTCAAACTGGGTTACTGCAACCATTGGGTTCGGCTTGGGAGCCTCCTTTATGTTCGTATTGGACAACTTTGCTCCTCATATCCGGTTTGGAGAAAGGGAAGTCAGACAGGAACAAGTTAAAGTGGATGAATGTCCTTGTGACCAGGAAACCTACGCCCAAAGAAAACGGAACCAGTGGAGATTCCTTAACAAAACCGGAGAAGATGTTGATCATTCGTTGGTCAGTACCGGTCTGCTTTTAGCTATTGGAATTACCATTCATAATCTACCTGAAGGATTTTCGGTTGGAGCTGGTTACCTTCACAGCCCCCAGTTTGGTGTTTTTATCGCCGTAGCAATTCTTTTGCACAACATTCCTGAAGGGATTGCGACAGCTTTGCCATTATGCAAGGCGGGCATTTGTAAAAGGGATGCGGTCAAAGTCGCCTTTTTATCTGGGTTGGCTGAACCAGTCGGCGCTTTGTTGGCAAGCATCTTCCTGACACGTTTCATGAACCTTTTGCCAGGTGCATTGGCTTTCGCAGGCGGTGTCATGGTCTTTATAACTCTTGACGAACTCATTCCGACAGCGCGTAAGTATGGCAGCGGAAGTTACACAGCCTTAGGCATCATTGCAGGATCCATGTTTGTATTCGTACTCACGGGGATATTTGGCGTCTAATTATCCCTGATATTGACGTTGTTCGCATCATACAACTAATTCAACAAATGTGTATAATAGTTTGTGAAATTCCCAACTAATAGCTTATTTGCTTGTGTATCCAAGATTTTCGAATCCAAAATCAATCTTTATTTAGAACAAGAGGTGGCTTATGGAAAAATGTGTGGTTATCTATAAATCCAAGACCGGTTTCACGGAGAAATATGCCAATTGGATCGGTGAGGAATTACAATGTGAAGTTTATCCGGTGGAGAACAGCAACCTGGTCCACCTTCAAGACTATAACATGGTTATTTTTGGCGGTGGTGTCAGGGCTGGGAAGATTGATGGCGTCAAATTTATTGACAAATTCCGAAATAGCTTCTCGGGTAAAAAATTGATTCTCTTTGCTACTGGTGCGACTCCAACGAACGAAATTGAAGCAATCGAGCGAGTCCGGAGCATGAATGTTCCCAGGAATTCCGGGATTCCCTTCTTCTATTTTTCAAGCGGTTTCAATTATGAGAAGATGAAGGGTTTGGATAAATTTTTCATGTCAATTGCCAGGGGAATGATGCGCCGGATGAAAGACAATGAGGACGCTCAAAATAGTATGGTGGCAGATATGAAGAACTCCTACGACCATTCCTCTCGGGAATATATCAAACCACTGGTCGATTACGTCAAGTCAATTTAAATGACAATCAACATTTTGTATCATTTAATCTACTAAACGCATTTGACCTGATTTGTTTTAAGTAAATACCAATCTGAAGCTTTCGTAAAAACGAAGGCAATTGCATGTATTCTTTTCCTCCTTTCTTCGTTGAAAACACATAGCTTTTGATGAGAAAGGCTTCATTTTAAACTATTGGAAATGTCAATAAGATACACCAAAAAATGAATAATGGTGTAATATTGTCTTAGTTCGTCTCAATCTATCCCAACATAATTTAATAGGAGTAGCAATGAAAAAGTTTTCCCTCGTCCTGACAATTCTCATCGTTGCCTTATTGATAGTAGCTGGCTGCCAACCTGCTGCACCTGAGCTGGGCACTGAAGAGAACCCAATTAAATGGGTATTTGTTCCTTCCGGTGAAATGGAATCAGTCTCGGCAGGCGCTGAAGCTGTCGCAGACATGATTTTCAAAGAAACCGGACTCGTTGTTCAAACCTTTGTAGCCACTGACTACACGGCAGCTATCGAAGCGGAATGCTCCGGGCAAGCCCAAATGGGTTCGCTGGCAACCTTCGCAGCCATCACTGCAGCCGATCGTGATTGCGCTTACCCTGCTCTTGTTGCCACACGTTATGGAAGCCCAACTTACACAGGGCAAATCATTGCCAACGTGGATAGCGGCATTAAATCCATTGCAGACCTCAAAGGCAAGACATTCTGCGCGACTGATGAAACCAGTACAAGCGGCTGGATCATCCCCAGCATTATGATGCGGGCAGCTGGTGTGGACCCTAAGAAGGATGTTGAAGTCACCTTTGCTGGCAGTCACGATGCTGCAGTACTCGGCGTTTACAACGGTGATTGCGACGCGGGTGCTTCCTTTGTCGATGCTCGTACTTCCGTAGAAGACGAATTTCCTGATGTTATGGATAAGGTCCTCCAGGTAGAAATTTCTATGGAAATTCCTAATGACGGCGTTCAATTTGTCAAGGATTTCCCGGAAGAGACCAAGAACATTTTGGTGGATGCCCTGATAAAGATCATCGGCACCGAAGAAGGCAAAGCAGCCATGGATGCAGCCTATGAGTGGGATGGTCTTGAAAAACACGATAACACTTTCTACGATGCCTTCCGCCAGCTGCTGGATTCGGCTGGAGTGACTGCTGAAGATCTCTAGCATCGTTTCTTGATGGTGAAATAACGAAAATCAGGGGACCTTATGGTCCCCTGTATTAATATATGGGGAAGGCAGTATGCTGGAAATTCGTAACTTAACAAAAATTTATGATGATGGGACTGTTGCCCTGCGCGATGTCAGCTTTGACATCCCTGATGGTGAGTTCCTCGTGATCATAGGTTTAAGCGGATCTGGGAAGTCAACCCTCTTACGCTGTATAAACCGTCTGATCGATCCTACAGAGGGGCAGATAATCTGGAATGGCATCGATATCGCTAAGCTTGAGGGTCAGGATTTGCGTAATGTTCGCCGAAAGATTGGCATGGTGTTCCAACAGTTCAATTTGGTCAAACGATCTTCTGTCCTAATGAATGTCATGGCAGGTCGACTTGGTTACGCGCCTACCTGGCGTAGCATTACCGGAAGGTTCGACGAAGCTGATAAACAACGCGCAATCAATGCAATGAAGCGGATGGGCATTACCGACCAGGCAAACAAACGAGCAGATGAACTCAGTGGGGGGCAACAGCAACGTGTAGGAATTGCCAGAGCATTGATGCAGGAGCCGGAAATCATCCTGGCGGATGAACCTGTTGCCAGCCTGGATCCTGTGCTGGCTCACTCTATTCTGCAGCATCTGGAGAGCTTGAACAAAGATGACGGTATGACCATTCTCTGCAGCCTCCATTACCTCGATTTGGTCCAGCGCTACAGTACAAGTGTCATCGGCTTACGCGAGGGCAGGGTGGTCTACCAGGGAAACAAGCAGCAGATCATGCGAATGACAGACGCAGAATTTAAGACCATCTACGGCGAAGAAGCTGAAAGAATGGGTGGAATCACAGGAGAGATTGCTGAACAAGATATTACAGCTGCCGGAGAGGAGATTGAGTTATGAAACCCAAACCCAATACTTCTGAAGAAAAACCCAGTCTGGTACCTCCTTTTGTAGCACTGATCCTTTCACTTATCTTGCCGGGGCTGGGTCACATCCTGGCGCGCAAGTATCGCAAAGGGTTGACTTTACTTTTAGCATTTCTCTCCGCGGCTGGCCTTTGGATTTGGCGAGTCACAGTCGTAGCGCGGCGCGAGGTTGGTTTTGCCGCGATGTTCACAAAAGCCATCCGGCTCGAGCCAATTTTGATCCTCATTTTTGTTTTGCTGGTCTTGATGTACATCCTGATTGCGTTGGATGCCTACAAGTCAGCTCATATTAGTAAGCCCAATTCGTTATTATTATGGGTCACTGTACTGGTAGCTTTCTTTGTGCTGGGTTGGCAGATCGGGGAGATCCAGCCAGCAGTGCTGATTAGAAATGGAAAAAACTCACTACCCCTTCTAATGCGTGTTCTCTGGCCTTGGGAAAAGGCTGTTTATTATCCGGAAGAATTGTTGATTGGCAGTGCTGATGTTGTGATCCCGTGTGCTGGTGTAGAACTTGAAACACCTAAACTGGAAGCGGATGCCCCTTACCTAACCGTTGATCCAACCTGCGGTGATCTTTCAGAGATCGGTGGGAAAGAGGGTACCAGACTCAAAGTCACTGGGGGAAATTTTTCTCCCAATACTGAAACAGAAATATGGTGGGTAGACCAGGTAAGAAACGAATTCCGTTATCGGTATGGCGGCGATTATGTTAAGGTCACAACGGATGATAATGGGAGTTTTCAACTGGATGTGGTAATTCCTTATCGGGTAATTCCGACCCAGGGTGAGAAGGGCTACGTGGTTTGGCAACTGGAAGCACGTCAGGTGGCATCGATTGGTAAACCAGTAATAAGTGAAGAGCTGAAACTTTCCGTGGAAAAGATGGTAGAAACAATCTTCCTTGGAATGATGTCGACCTTTTTTGGAGTAATTCTTTCGATTCCTATTAGTTTTCTCGCTTCACGTAACCTTATGTCTGCGAACTGGTTCACTAAAACTATCTATATGATCATTCGTACTATCTTGAATATTGTGCGTTCGATCGAATCGTTAGTTTGGGCCGTCATTGCCATCATTGCTGTGGGGTTGGGACCATTTGCCGGTATTCTGGCACTAACGATCCACTCGATTGCAGCCTTGGGTAAACTTTATTCCGAAGCCATTGAGTCGATCGATCATGGACCGGTTGAAGCAATCCAGGCTACCGGTGCCAACTGGTTACAGACTGTCTGGTATGCGGTGATTCCGCAGATCATACCGCCGTTCGTATCCTTCACCATTTATCGTTGGGACATCAATGTGCGTATGTCGACCGTTATCGGTATGGTGGGCGGCGGAGGTATCGGTTACTTGCTGATCCAGTGGATCAGGCTTCTCGATTATCAATCTGCTGGTATTGCCATCTGGTTTATTGCCATAACCGTAGCGATTCTCGATTACGTTAGTTCTGAAATTCGCGAAAGGTTTATTTGATTTTGTTCTGTAAATTTCAGAGCGCCAGTTTTCTGGCGCTCTTCTTTTTTGTCCTGATTATTAGTTGTCTTTGAAAACCAGCGGGTACGCTAACCGATAAGAGGGAACAGGCAACCAATTAAAAACAACAGGAGCAAGATATTTTCCTTGCTCCTGAGATTTATCTTGCAGTTTAAATTGATTTGACTTGCGATTTCTTCACATCATAACCGAGCTTTTTGATCGCGTTTTCGACTTCTTCAACCTTCACTTTTGTTTCATCAAAGTTAAATTTCAACTTACTCGAATTGAACAATACTTCAACGCTATCTTTATCCACGCCTTCCATGGCTTTGGTGGCGTTTTCGATTTTCATCTTGCAGGATGGGCAAGTCAAGGTCTCTAATTGAATTGTTGCTTTTTGCATTTTTTTCTCCTTCGTTAAGACTTTAATTTGTAGTTCAGCAATCTCATGCCATTCAAGATTACCACTAAAATGCTGCCTTCATGCACAAACATTCCAATGGACATGTTCATCCAATCGCTGAAAAACACACTGGCTAGTAAAAATAATACGACCCCAACTGCAATTGCGATGTTCTGACGCATGTTGCTGGCGGTCGCTTTGGTCAAACCCAGGGCATGGGGCAGCTTGCTGAAATCCGAATTCATCAACACAACATCGGATGTCTCGATAGCGACGTCTGTGCCACCGCCCATGGCAATCCCGATATGTGCCAAAGCTAGTGAGGGACTGTCATTCACACCGTCACCGACGAAAGCGACGATGTGATCTTTGTCGATCAGATTTTGAATATATGCTGACTTATCTTCCGGCAGCATATGACCATGCGCTTCAGTGAGCCCAAGGTCGCTGGCGACGCGATCGACAGTCCCCTGGTTATCCCCGGAAAGCACAACCAGGTTTTTCACGCCCAGCTTCTTAATTTTTGCCAGGTCTCCTTTGACACCTGGGCGAACTTGATCCCGGATTCCGATCAGGGCTTTTAGTTCACCATCGATTGAAGTGAGCACAAGCGAGTTACCCCTAACCTCAAATTGAGCGATATCAGCGCGTGCCAATTCAGAAAGACTAACGCCTTCCTGGTCCATCAGCGCCACATTGCCGATTGCCACTGCGTGACCTTCCACCTCGGCAACAACACCACCACCTTTGACAACGTTGGTGTTTTTGACCGGAAAACGTTTGGTTTCCCCGATGTGATCCACCACTGCTTGTGCCAGCGGGTGGTCGGACTCACTTTCAACACTGGCCACGTACGCCTTCACTGTATCTGCATCTTCTGAGTAGATCTGGACTTCAGCGACTTCCGGATTGCCGACTGTTAAAGTTCCGGTCTTATCGAAAACGATCGTGTCAACCCGGCTGAAATCGACGATCACTTCGCTTCCTTTTAACAAAATACCATTCTTGGCGCCATTGCCAATTCCAGCGACGTTCGAAACAGGCACACCAATAACCAGTGCGCCAGGGCAGCCAAGAACCAGGATCGTAATCGCCAGCTCAATATTGCGTGAGAAAACCCAGACAATTGCAGCCAGCGCCAAAACTGCCGGTGTGTACCACCTAGCGAAACGGTCGATGAAACGTTCCGCTGCAGATTTCGAATCCTGTGCTTCTTCCACCAATTCGATGATCCTGCCAAAAGTGGTGTCTTCACCTACCCGGTCGGCAACGATCTGCAGGGTACCATTTTCAAGGATCGTGCCGGCGTAAACACCGGAATCGGCATGTTTGCTGACCGGGACAGACTCACCGGTGATGCTGGCTTCGTTGATATACCCCTCACCTGCCAAAACCGTTCCATCCACGGGCACCTTCGCGCCGGTCTTGACCAGCAGGATGTCACCAACACCGACCTCATCCACTTCAACCTCAACGTACTCGCCATCTTCGCCCTGTTTTAAGGCACTTTCCGGCGCCATTTCAGTCAGTTCTTTGATCGCCGATCGGGTTTTGTTCAGTGTGCGCTGTTCCAGGTAAGCACCGAAGAGAAACAAGAAAGTCACAATCGCGGACTCTTCAAAGTTACGGATGAAGAATGCACCGATGACTGCAATGGTTACGAGCAAGTCAATACTGACTACTTTTACCCATAATGCCTGGTAAGCCTGGATCGCAATCGGGGCTATACCCAAAACTGACGCAATCGCGAATACCCAAGTGGCTGCAGTTTCGTTATGAAAGGCATAAAGGCTGACAAAACCAGCAACAATCAGGATCGCGCTGATTAACGCAACCTGGTTCTTCTTGCTCAAGATGAATCGCTGCAAAGTTACACCATTTCTCTGTTTGTTTATGCCTAGATGTTATGCTTGATAAGCATGGTCGAGTTCAGCCAGCCAGTTGAAAACAGCTTCATAGCTTTCACAAACATCGCCAGGAACAGTGTAGTTGTCAGTGATCTCTTCCAGTTTCGTAAACTCTTCAGTCAAATCAGGTTTGCCTGGACTGGCAGCTTCAGTTTTGTCGACGACAGTGCCAAACAAGGCGCGGACCTCATGAAACTCGGGATGATGTGGACCGTGAACCTTATCCACGACTGGCACGAATTGCTTTAATTGCGGAAAAAGCCTGGTTGCTGTTTCATTAAACACAGTATTGTTAGTCATACAAACTCCTCTATAGTTTATTTTTGCCGGAGATTGACTGCTTTGCTCATCCTCCAGACAAGGTATTGTTAATCTTAACCCACAAACAACTCACAGAGTTCCATACTCTGTTCGAATTTCGTTAATATTTTCTAATAAATTATGCATCTTCAAAACTCTGAAATTTCTCCTTCAAAATATATTAACAATTCAAGAGAATTTAAAGCAAAAGGCTGGAGCTCATTTTTTTAAGATGACCCCAGCCTTGGTTGACCTTCATGAAACGGAATGGTGCGAGACCATTCCATAAATCAGCTTTCGCTCTTCGTTTTCGTAATGACTTTCGTGCCACGTTTTGCGGCGATTTCTTTAGCTCTCTTTGTGGCTTCACCTTTAGTCTTGTGATGACTGTCAGCATTGATGGCTTCTTCTGACTTCACGATCCAGTCTTTCGTTTTCATATCCCAACTGACGATGACGTTATCATCCATCAGACGGGCTCCACTAGGACCCTTTTTACGGGTTTTCGTTGTAACGTTTTTATATTCGAGCTTCTTAAGGTCGTCTTTTGAAGCCTTCTTGAACCATTCTTCAGCTTGTTTAGTTGCGATCGGGATCGCACGATCTTCGTCATAACCTTCTGCCATCATGGCATTGCCGATGTCGATAGCTTTTTTACGCAGCAGAGGATCAAAGTTTTTCCAACTTACAGGGTAATTTCGGGTTGTCCAGGGCATGTCTACCTCCTATTCTGGTAATTTGCAGTATATACCTTGGGGATAGGCAGATAAAACTTCTTGTAAGACCTTGATTGTTGAGCTGGCCAATAATTTTATGGGGTTGCTAGCAGAGACGAAAATTTTTCAACAAATACGATAGTTTTCTCCTCAATGGACTTCATTAACATATCCGAACTCTCAAAATCAGGATGTTCGGTGATGAT
>DHUW01000105.1:0-3175 GCA_002409365.1 Anaerolineaceae bacterium UBA5224
GGATACGTGTTGATCGAGGATATTACCCCAGTAAATGAATAGGCAAATGATGCAACCACCTGTAGAAGAACGCTACCAGGAGACACTTGATTGGATCTATAGTTGGGTCGATTTCAGCATGAAACGACATGTCGACGATAAACATCGTTTCTTCAAACTCGACCGTATGAATAAGCTGATGGAATTGCTGGATAACCCCCAGCAAAAGTTTCCTTCAGTTCATGTTGCCGGTACAAAAGGAAAGGGATCAACCGCTTCTCTGATCGCGTCAGCACTACGGGCAACCGGCTATAAGGTAGGGCTTTATACTTCGCCACATTTGGAAGATTTCCGTGAACGCATCGTCATCAATGGCGAAATGATCAGCGAAAAACGCGTGATTGAACTTGCCGATCAAATGCGACCCCTGACCGAACTCGTACCCGAAACCACAACATTCGAACTCACAACTGCCATGGCTTTTTTGTATTTTGCCCAGGAAGATATCGATATTGCCGTGCTTGAAGTCGGTTTGGGTGGGCGCCTGGATGCCACGAATGTAGTTGACCCTCTGGTATCGGTGATCACCTCGATTTCTTACGACCACACCTCAGTACTGGGAAATACCCTGACTGAGATTGCAACTGAAAAAGGCGGAATCATCAAACCTGGTCGCCCAGTGGTTCTTGCGCCACAAGCGCAAGAAGCCCGCGAAGCGCTCCTAAAAATTGCCAAAGCGCGAAATGCACCGGTCATTGAAACGGAAAAAGAGTACAGCATTGAGCCTTTGAAACATACTTTGCGTTCGCAGACCTTTCAGATCCAATCACGGCACTTCGCTATCCAGGGTCATAACATAAGCACCAATTCGCCATTAAGATTGACCATTCCCCTGCTTGGTGCTCATCAAATTGATAATGCCGCTACAGCGGTTGCCGCTCTGGACATCATCCGGCTTAGTGGCTTCCACCCTACTCGTAAAACTCTCCAGGCAGGCTTTAGAAATGTGTACTGGCCTGCCAGGTTCGAAATTCTGCGTGAAAATCCACCGATTGTGATCGACTCTGCTCATAACGGCGACTCAATGCAGCGTCTTGCACAAACCGTCGATGAATACTTCCATAATTGGCCTTTCATCCTTGTTTTTGGCGCATCAGCCGATAAAAGGTTGGGCGATATGCTCGATGCCATTTTGCCCCGTGCCGAAATGGTCATCACCACCCAATCGCTGCACCCCAGGGCTGCCACAGCCGAAGAATTGAAGGCTGTAGTCGAAAAATATTCTGTGCCTGTGGTCGCAGTCAGTCCTGCTGAAGATGCAATTTCTAAAGCACTCTTCCTCGCCGGTGAATCTAAAGGTATACTCGTGACGGGAAGCATTTTCATCGCTTCCGCAGCCAGAGTCATCTGGTTACAAATGCAAGCATAAAAGGAAAAAAGTGCAAGAAAGAAGACGCTTCTCAGATTACGAAGAGGAACCCTCTCGTGATGAACCCCACATGTATTCATCAGCAATGACGGTTAAAAACCGTACCTCAAACAAGAAGGAAACCCTCTTTACGGCGCCCCTGCTGATCTTATATAACGAGCCTTTACTCCCTCGGTCTGCTTCCAGGCTTAATTCGGACGAAGATGTCAGTGATCCTGATTTGATGATCGAAGCTCTTGAAAAGCATTTCACGGTGGTAGCTTGTTACCCGCGTAATGAGAATGTAGAAGAACCAGATCTGGAAAATGTGTGGGAAATTGGATTGGAAATGGCTTTCGGGGTTGATCTGAATCTGGAAGACTCCGATCCTTATTCAGATGAGATTTTCATGGAAGCCCGCCGGCGCGTACGCATTCTCAAGATCCATAAACAATCGGAGCGTTATGTCGCCGATGTCGAAGTGATCTACCATCCTGCCAGGCGTACCAGTGATGTCAAGAGCCAAATGCGATCTGCAGTCTCCAGTTTTGCCCGATATGCTTCTCTTCCCTCCCCTGTGGATGAGAAGGCAGTTTCAATTGCGGGACAGATCGATCATGTAGGAATCCTTGCTGATTTTATTGGTATCAATACTGTATTAAGTCCGAATGAACGCCTGGAATTGCTCCAGGAAACCAATGACCTGGCGCGTCTGAAAAAAACTCATGCCAAGTTGGTTGCCCAAATCCGCATGCTTGAACTGGATATGCAGGTCATAAGCGGAATTCACGAAGATTTCGATAAGAATCAACGTGATACCGTCTTACGCGAGCATATCAACCGCCTGCAAATGGAGCTAAACGAAGGTAAATCTTCTGACCCTGATATTCTTAAGCTGGAAACACAACTGGAAACTGCCAAACTACCGGAAGAAGCTTACGAGACAGCAGTCAAAGAACTTAATCGCCTTCGCGCAACCCCTCCGCTCTCGCCGGAAAACAGCATGCTCTCCAATTACCTTCACACTTTGCTGGATTTACCCTGGTCAGCATCTACTGAAGACGATCTGGATGTCTGCAAAGCGCGCGAAGTGCTTGACAAGAACCATTATGGTCTGAAGAAAGCCAAGGACCGGATCATTGAGTTCCTGGCAGTAAAGAGCCTGCGTCCCAAGAAGAACCGTTTGCCAATTCTGTGCTTCGTGGGTCCTCCTGGCACTGGGAAAACCTCTCTGGGTCAATCGATTGCCTCGGCGATGAACCGAAAATTTGTAAGGATGTCATTGGGTGGCGTGCATGATGAGGCTGAGATCCGCGGACATCGCCGGACTTACATTGGAGCCATGCCTGGGCGCATCCTGCAGACAATGATGAAAGCCAAGGTGGTCAACCCTCTCTTCATGCTGGATGAGATCGATAAGTTGAGCGCCGATTTTCACGGTGACCCGTCAGCAGCACTGCTTGAGGTGCTTGATCCGGAGCAGAATTTTTCTTTTTCGGACCATTATCTCGAAGTGCCTTACGACCTTTCGAAGGTTTTCTTCATCACCACAGCCAACACGATTGCCACCATCCCGCCCGCCCTGCTCGATCGCATGGAACTAATTGAGTTCCCCGGTTATATCGAGGAAGACAAGATCATCATTTCCCGTCAGTTCCTGATCCCGGAGCAGATGCTTGAGAACGGTCTGGATGAAGATCCGATTGAGTTCACTGACGAAGCTTTGAAACTCATCATTGCCAGTTACACATACGAAGCAGGCGTGCGCAACCTTGAGCGCGAAATTGG
>DHUW01000105.1:3441-3861 GCA_002409365.1 Anaerolineaceae bacterium UBA5224
TCCGCTGAATCAAAAGATGAGATTGGCGTAGCTACTGCTCTTGCATGGACGGAAAATGGCGGCGAGATCATGCCCATCGAAGTATTGGTGGTTTCGGGTAAAGGCAACCTGCAGATCACCGGTCAGATCGGTGACATAATGCAGGAATCTGCCCAGGCAGCCTTGAGTTATTTGAAATCAAAACAGAAGGCTTTTGAAATCCCGGAAGATTTCTTTGAGGAAACCGATATTCACATTCATGTGCCCGAAGGTTCCATCCCCAAAGATGGCCCCAGCGCCGGCATCACCCTGGCGACTGCGCTGATTTCTTCAGTGCTGTGTGTGCCTGTCAGGCATGAGGTTGCCATGACTGGCGAAGTTACCTTACGCGGCCGCGTGCTTCAAATCGGCGGGGTAAGGGAAAAGGTCCTGGCGGCACAT
>DHUW01000105.1:3955-9834 GCA_002409365.1 Anaerolineaceae bacterium UBA5224
GCTATTGTGGGTGATTTGAAATATATGAACAACATATACCCCGTTAAACGCAAACCTACTCGTCGTCCACCATTAAAAGAACTTCACGATGATGAGGAATGATAAACTTACTTTATCGATGATTGGACTCTGATCCAACCGCTTTTTTTCTCTGCAACCCTGGATTTTTTGTACTGATGGAGAATAACCCCGGTTGCTGATGTGACAAATGACTCCTCTGTTAAGAGTCAGACTATTTATAATGTAAAAAAAAGCCGTTTTCACGGCTTTTGATTTTCAACTGAAGAAACTTATTCTTCTGATTTTGACTGGAGAGCGTTGATCCCGTTTTCTACCTGTGTGAGGACCCGTTTCAGTTCTCTCTCCAAACCAACTAAAGTCTCTGCTACATATCGATCAGCATCATGCTGGGTTTGCTCCGCATCAAGCTGCGCCTGTCGGGTAATATCTTCTGCCTTGGATTGCGCAGATTGGTAAATATCTGACTTCTCCACCATACGTTCGCTTTTCTCGCGGGCAATCGTGACGGTTCGGTTGGCTTCTTCCTGTGCTTGGGCGAGAATGCGATCTTTTTGAGCAATGATCTGCTGCGCTTTTTTAATTTCTTCCGGGATCGAAATTCTCATCTGGTCAATGATATCCATGAAAGAATTTTCATCGACGACAACACTATGGGATAAAGGAATTGGTTTGCTATTGTTAAACAATTCTTCCAGGCGATCAACCAGATGCAATATGTCCATCATTTCCTCCGTAAATTTCTTAAAGCGTAGCTATTATTGTTATTATAACTGCTCATTAAAGAATTTTATTCGTTTATTAAGCCTGTTCGTTCGTGCCAAGTTCTGCAAATCGTTCTAATAAAGCCCGGTTGACATGCGGCGGCACCATGCTGGAAACATCTCCACCCAGTGAAGCAATTTCTTTTACAGTCGAGGAAGACAAAAAAGTGTTCTCCTCATCAGTAATGAGTGCAATCGTGTCAATTTCATCGTCGAGACGCCGATTAGCCAGCGCCATGCGAAACTCAAATTCGAAATCCGAGAAAACTCGCAGCCCTCTCACAATCGCCTTGGCGCCAATTTCCCTGGCGAAAGCCACGGTTAATCCTGAATAACCCACCACCTCGATGCCTTCAATTCCGGCAACAGCCTCTTCAACCAAGGACATCCGGGTTTTCGGGTCGAACAACAAAGACTTCATCGGTTTGTCATAAACTGCTATGACAACCAGGTCAAACATCTGCGAGGCTCGCTTGGCAATATCCAGGTGTCCGTAATGAATCGGATCAAACGTACCAGGAAATATCACTTTTCTCATGCTAACTCACATCTCCTGCGCCGTCCGCTTGTGGCCAAAAGGCTGCGACGGCATCTTTTAGAGCCTGGTTCTCTGCCAGGTTTAACTCTTGGTCTTGTTCCAATAATCTCGTGGCAATTTCGCGGGTCTGCTTGATGAGAGCAGTGTCTGCCAGGCTTGCCATTTTCAGATTGATCGCTCCAGCCTGCCGCGTGCCAAGGAAATCGCCCGGTCCGCGTTGTTCGAGGTCGACTTCAGCCAACTTGAAGCCATCATTTGTCTCAGTCATCACCTGCAGCCGGCGGTTTTCGGCGGCGCTGTCATTATCAGGGATCAGGAAACAATAGGATTGCACATCACCCCGACCAACACGACCTCTGAATTGATGTAGTTGGGATAAGCCAAAACGGTTTGCCCCTTCGATGACCATTACAGTCGCATTAGGGATATCTACACCGACCTCAACAACGGAGGTCGAAACTAAAATGTCGTACTGCCTGTCTCGGAATGCCAGCATAACTTCATCTTTTTCTGCTGCCTTCATACGACCGTGGACCAGACCTACCTTGAGATCAGGGAAGACTTCTTGCTGCAACCTGACTTGTTCATCTACGGCTGCCTTGACCTCAACATTGTCACCAGCTTCCACCAGGGGGTAGATGACGAAAGCCTGGTTTCCTACTGCCACATGTTTGCGCACGTTTTGATAAACGCGCTCGCGCTCGGTTGGGTAGGCGATGATCGTTGTAATCGGCAATCTGCCGGCTGGCATCTCATCCATAATGCTCACGTCCAGGTCGCCGAAAATGGTAAACTGCAGCGAGCGGGGAATCGGAGTGGCAGTCATCACCAGCAGGTGCGGGTTGTCACCTTTGTTGCGCAATGCCGCCCTCTGGGAAACACCAAAACGATGCTGTTCATCGACCACAACCATTTGCAGATTCTGGAAGGTGACCGGGTCCTCGATCAGGGCATGCGTTCCGATCAATAGCTTCACATATCCCGACTTCAACCCCTCGAATATTTCTGTCCTTTCAGCTTGTCCGGTATCTCCAGTCAGCAGGCGTACCTGTCCTTTTTCGAGGAAAGCCGGGTGCTCTTCTGTGGCCACAGTTAACAACTTCTGGATGGTTTGGTAGTGCTGCTCAGCTAAAATTCCGGTCGGTGCCATCAGTGCAGCCTGAGCGCCGGATTCGATCACCATCGCCATGCCCATCACAGCCACGATCGTCTTGCCCGAGCCTACATCGCCTTGCAGCAAGCGGTTCATCGGGTGGTCTTTGCCAATATCAGCACGTATTTCATCCAGTGATCGTTTTTGGGCATTGGTGAGCTCATAGGGCAAGGCTGCCACCCGTTCCGCGACCCATTCATCCGTCACAGTATATGGGTGCCCAACCAGTTGCTGCCATTGCTGTTTTTGCTGCAGAACCCCCAGCTGGAGCAGTAAGAGTTCATCGAAGGCAAAGCGGCGCTGGGCTGCCTTGAGAGTATCCTGGTTCTCAGGAAAATGGATCTGCAGAAGGCCATCTTTGGTAGACAACAATTGCGCTTCTTCGCGGATGTCGTCCGGTAGAAAATCGCTGACTCTGGGTGCCCAATAGCGCACTGTGTTGAACTGAGTGCGTCTTAGCCAGCGCTGCGTGATTTTGGCTGTCAATGGATAGACTGGAACGATGCGGTTGGTGTGCAGCTGCTGTTTATCGATGGATTCATAGTCAGGGTACCAGATCACTGGTCTGCCGAGATAAGAATCGATTTTTCCCGAAACAGAGATGAACAAATCTTTCTTCAGGTAGCGTACATGCCAATCCTGATTCATCCAGAGTAAACGCAATGATCCAGTCGTGTCAGATACTACCGCCTCAACTAGTCGTTTGCCTTTTTTGGTTTTAAAGGCATCAACGCTTACAACACGAGCCAAGATTGTGACCTCTTCCCCATATTCGAGTTGGTTGATCGTTTTCAACTTGGAATAATCGTCATATCGGCGTGGGAAGAGATAGAGCATGTCTTTGATTTTTTCAACACCCAGTTTGACCAGGTGAGCGCCTTGTTTTTCACCAACTCCGCGAATAACACTGACCGGCGCGTCCAGTCCGTGAGCCCCCTCGCTCATCGGTTTGCTGGCAATTTCCCTCAGGCGTGTGTTAACTTTCGAATGCACAACCTGTGTTTCAGGTGCCGTTTCAGGCATCTTCGAGGTTGTCCAGGTCTTGGTGCTTACGGAATCAGGTTTGGCAGGTTTTGCTCCGTAGGCTGCAGGTATCTCGGTTTGATTGTAGTTCGGCAGAGTTTGAATATTGGGTATTTCGAGCAAATCGCCAATTTCAAGCAGCGCTTTTCGGCGGTTTTCAGGGTCCAGCACAGGGTAATGATTGAACAAGGAACTTATAACCGGGATCAGACTTTCCGACACGCCTTGTTCGCGCGCCTCTGACGGCCAGGTTTTACCCATGGCTTGCAACCCGCCCATCACTGCTTTGTTCTCGTAACCCTGGCTTCCTTCAAGTTGGAATATTTTGAAATATTTTTCTCGTATTTTTTGCATGATTTCACTCTAATCAGGCTTAATCATAACCGATACAAGCCCGAGGACACAGATCGGGATTTGATTTGCGATCAAGATTCTTTCGGGGCTATGCTCCAAAAAAACACACTATCAAATATCCCGCTCAACTCTGCTGAGATTCGATTCTGGTCCACGGCTTCATATAAACCTGCAAGAATAAAAAGGACAATGCGCTTTGCGGATTTCGGTATACCTTTCAACCCACCCGCAGGGTGCTTCAGAAAGCGCAAAACTGCCTCCAATTCAACCGCCTCACCCATCTTCAGCCCAGTCAGTTGAGAAAAGATCTGGCTGCGAAAAACATTCTCTTCGTTCAAAGGCTTCATCAGACCTTTTAGCCCGACCACAACGATCACCAGATCAGTAAATTCAGGGATCACAGGCTCCCAGGTCGCTGGTGCTTTCAGAGGTCGTCTTTTTGCCCCATCCGCCTCGATGATCAAGGGTATTTGCTTCTGGTCACAATAGTCCTTAAGGATGATCAATTGCTCGTTTGTCAAACCCGATAGTTTGTCCTGACCGGCGATCTCGACCAACTTGCCCGTTACCAGGATTTTGCCAGCAGACGTATAAAATTCGGGAACAAGCTCTATCCCTTCTTCCCAGATGAAATGACTGTCAAAAAATTTTCCATCGTCCGCGGCCAGTTTAGTAGAGGCTGTCGATACTACTGTTCCCTTGAGATGATGCGCCAGATAACGCATCAGGCTGGTCTTCCCGCCTGCACCGACGATGGCGATCGATTTACCATGGCTGTTTCCGAGAAACCGTTCGACTTCAAGGAGTAAATCAGTTGTCATTAAGATAGACTTTCTATGATTTGCAGCACACTTTGACCGGTAATTAATGCCTTATCGGAAATCTTAATCGCCAGGTCCGGATCCGTCCTTGGATCAATATCCCCAACTTTGACATGCGCTCCGACGCTCAGTCCATCCCGCAGCATACCTCTCACTAATCCATCAAACGGAGCCACGATCGCTGCTCCTCCAACCTCAGCGAGAATTTGTCCTTTGGTGACAAAATCACCAATTTGAACATGAGCCTTCATGATGCCTTCGACAGGAGAATACAAGACACGCTCAAGTCCATGACCTTCAACAACCGCCGGCACTCCGGTATCTGCTTCAGGCGAACCTTGCCACAAGATTTTCCCCAGGTTTTCTCCCCGATTGGTCTCAACCGCTGCCAGGCAATTTTCGCCGGCAATAAAACCCGGACCCAGTCCGATCAATGGAGTTTTTCCCTGGCAGGGAATAGGTTGAAAACGCTTCAGCATGCGAGCGTCCACAATTACTTCGAAACCTAATCGTTTGGCAACCTGAGCATCGGGGTCAACAACTACAGCTATTTTCCCTGCTGACAAGATGTTCTTGATCTCTTCATCGCTGATTGTAAGTACAGCCAGGATTCCTTCCACCTCCTGCTCACCTTCCCAGACCGCTTCAGCAAAAGCAACCTTCCTGCGCACTACGAGTGGCTCGGGCAATTCGGAGATAACAATTTGCCAACCATGTCTATGCAATACAGCTGCAACACCACTTGCTACGTCTCCTCCACCCAGGATTAGGATCATGTTATTTAACTTCTTGAGCATTGCCCTGTTCGTTTTTACCTTTCATCTTTTTTTATTACTGATGTTATTATAAGATATTGTGACACCGCTATCTCATTTTGACTCTGGAAAGATATGGATAGTTACAACCGAAGAAAATCTAAATTCGACTTGCTTTTTTTCGTGAATATGGGTAAACTAAACGGGTTAATTAATATGAGTGCAAGTTAGGAGTGTAAGATGACACCTTTACCAAAGAGAAAAGTTAGCCAAGGACGCCGCGATCGCCGACGTGCGCATGACCATCTGAAAGCCAGCGCCAGCGTGACCTGCCCCAACTGTGGCGAACCCCGCCTGCCCCATCGTGTCTGCCCAAAATGCGGATACTATCAGGGTCGTGAGGTTATAACTGTAAGCAAAGAAGACTAATTTGTACTTCCTTTCTTAAAAATT
>DHUW01000046.1:0-9493 GCA_002409365.1 Anaerolineaceae bacterium UBA5224
TTTCATAGTCATTTTTAGCAGTGACCGAGCTTACGGTGACTATCACGGTAGTTAGTTTCCCGCGGGTCAATTTGTAAATAACTATTGCTTTAGTTTCATCCAGTCCAGTTTACGATTAAGGCGCAGGCCAAGACGTTCGAGGGTGTTTTCCGACCTGCCATCAGGGTATTCAAGGCGGGTGGAGCGTCCCTCCCACTCATTATTCAGGAATTGACCCAACAAGCAAGAAAGGATGGCATCCTCTTCCTGGTCTTGGGGCAATGCCAGCCACAAATAATCCGCGTTTTGCATCCCACGCTGCCAGGTGAGAATACCGCCAAGCTCCGATTTCTTGCGAAGGGCAAAATGAGTCAGATTACCTGCCAAATCCCAGGAGAACGGGTTCAGCCATACCAGCGGTTGAAACTGGCTGAAGCTGACCGAGGCATACCAGCGCGTATCAAGGGGGTAAACCTCTTCGAGCCAGGTTTTTTGCTTTGACCAGTCTCCCAGGCGCCTGCCAGTCAGCTTATAAACCTTAGGGTCGCAACTAACCTGGGATCGTAATTTTGGCGCTCCTTCGTCCAAAACCCAATTATTCACCCGCCGGATGACATCGAAACCCAGACTTGCATACATATTTCGGGCTGCCAGGTTGTCACTGGTGACTTGCAGCCATACTTCGGCGGCACGCTTTTGCTTGGCATAGCGCAGGGCCTGTTTGGTCATGGCTGTGGCAATGCCCAGGTGCTGAAACTCGGGTTTGACCGCCACATTGGCGATAAGGGCTATGTGACGAAGCTTGTCCAGGAAGGAGATGATATTGATATTGCCAACGATCTGTCCATTGACCACCCAGACGTAGCCAGGTTGGCGATGGTCGCCCACCGGGATGCTGCTCCATTGGGTTTGGCGCTGGGCAGATAGACGCATTTGGTTGATCACGCCCCTGCCTTCCGGATCGTTTTTTAGGTTGAAACTTTCTTCGACCAGCTTAATGACTGCCTCTGCATCCTTGGCAGGATCATAGGCTTTGAGGTGACCAGGCGGTGAAATCGTGTCAGGAATCATACGCTGATATTGTAAATCCAAGTGAAATTTAAATAAAAACCAGCTCCCGTTGGAAGCTGGTAGTCTGAAGGTTTATTCGTTATCCGTGTCAGAAGATCGCGGCCTGCGGGCTCGGTAAACAATCCGGCCTCGATCCAGGTCATATGGCGACATCTCAACCCGGACAGCATCTCCCAGAAGGATGCGGATGTAATATCTGCGCATTCGTCCTGAGAGGTAGGCCATAACCTCATGCCCGTTATCAAGCTTTACCCGGAACTGTGTACCCGGGAGGGCTTCGATAATGGTACCGTCTACGGTAATCTTCTCTTCTTCTTTAGCCATAACACCTCACTTACTGGCTACTTTTCGTAGGGCTTCCGGAAAGAACGTCGAACAGCCTTCTTTTCATCCATACGGCGCTGCTCGCTCTTGGAAACGAACCAGCGTTTGCGTCGCACGGTGCTGAGAACACCACTTTTCACGACCTTCTTGCGAAAACGCTTAAGTAGGGAATCTTGCGATTCATTGGGTCTCAAAGTTACACTTGTCATTGCTATTCACCTCCTCTCCAGGTAACAACCATTGCGCATTTATACGCGCAAGTTTGCATTATACACGGTATTGCTGGTTAAAATCAAGGTTTGTTTATATGTGGGTTGAAAGGATCTGTAGGGCGAGTTTGAGGACGTTATTGAATCGGCAATCGGTAACATTGTCCGTCATCAAATCGCTAAAGGATGGCTGACAGATAGATGTGTATAGAACAAACATTCAAAATGATAACATATTTAAATCATGATATAATATAACTAAATTATTTATGATTCGATAATTCTTTTGTCCTTTCTTACAAATTTTCGGTAATTTATTAAAGAGGTGCCATAATGAAAATTTGGCGGGTATTCTTTCTTCTTACAGCACTGTTATCATTGTGTATTCCTTAAAATAACAAATCAGAGCCACAGACCACATTAAACCATTCCGTTTATCTACCTATTACTCTGAAAGCAAACACTAGTATTAGCCCTATATATTACACAATAATGCGGAGTTACTACATAAGTGGGGAACCGACTGTCGATCAATACATTAACTTGGGTTGCGCTATGGGTAATAATGCTTATGGAGGTGAACGGAACGAAGTCTATATTTCAAATCTCCTATTCGGTATGCCATATCGTAATAGTTTAGGCGATTACGGAGCAATGGGGTGGGATGGCGTTTTTCGAAGCACTTCGACCATCAATAATCTCTCTACGGCTGTAGCTCTTGGTTTTGTTAATTGTAACCGAGATCAACACGATGCTTTATTGCTAGGGATTGGAGTAAATTCCGATGGCGACAGTTTTCACCTAATATCTGGTGACCATGGCAAGAATTGGTCAACCATGATTCAACAACTCAACGAACGTATGGCATCCTACGACATGGGGGATCGTGTGGTCTTCTCTGGTGGGCTAAATCTCGAACCAGAATTTAATGAGCCAAGTGTTTCATATAATTGGATAAACAATTATTTAAGCGTTTATAAAAACTCTCTGAATATTGTTGGTGCAGCGATGGATTGTCCTACCAATTACCCTCCAATAGAACCACGTGTTGGTTACTCTGTACCAGCAAATTGTTTTGTAAATAATTGGAATCAATCCGATGTGCTCATTCAGAATTTTCTATTAGATACAAATCGTTTAAGAAGTATTCCTGAAATATACTCGGAAGATTATCAAGCTCAGCAATGGTATCGTATAGGTTTACTGAGCTATCTAACATATTCAATAACAATTAAATTTACAACTACTACATCTCAGGAGGGGGCTTGTCAACAATATCCACAAGACCCTTCTTGTCAGCCTCGCACAAACTCTCCGCAAGATGCTCACGATTATCTACTGACAGAAATCCAATCTGACCCGTATAATAGAGTAATTCCCGGTCTAACTCTCACTACTGATTTTAAATGGTTTAAGAATGGCGCCCCATAAGGAGTATAGGATGAATGTCAAGAATAAATCTTTGTTTATCCTAGGAGTGATTGCCCTTGTTTGTCTTGGCTTGATCATCTTCAGCGAACCAATTCAAGATGTGCTTAGCCAAGTTAAACCAACTCGACCCGGTGCATGGCAAGGAGTTGAGTTTCAGATATACCAAATTCTTACTGCTTACCCCGATGAGAGTGATAATTTCACTTTCGAATTTACCATGGCAGCTCTTGAGCGTACCAACATGGCACAAGAAAATTATGTTGACCTACTCTCAACGATCACCATTCCAGCCATTACAGCTGAAGTTGCCCCAACTGGAATATTTTATGATCGAATGTACTTTCCGGGTGGAATCATCAGGACCAGCCATTGGCATAATGTCATCGAGGGAGTGGATTATAGCGTTGCTACGATGATAGGCCGGGAAGATGCTTCGCAGAGCTATTTAATGATCAATATTGATTCAGGAGAGCAAACCATCAGCAATTTGGCCCTTGTTCCTGGAAATCTGGGCGAATTGAAAATTCTGAGGAGAGAGGGCAATGCTCTGGTGATTGAGGTTTTGAAAACCGGTGAGATATTGACTTACGATTTCATTCAACGAGAGTTGTTTGACCCGTCAAAAAAAATACTGCTTGAGATAATTGAAACGATACCCCCGACAACGCTCAGCCCTACTGCAACACCGACACCATTTCCTATTCCTTATCCTTAATAGTGAGGTAAAAAGCAGGTCTGGAACGAGCCCACTTGAATCGCATCAATTAAACGGGTGTGATTCATCCAAGCGGTTTAAATCTGTCATGTCCATACGCAACGGCGTGACGGAAATGAAGCCTTGTTTGATGGCGCCATAGTCAGTTCCATCTTCAACCACGCCCGAGGGAGGGTCACCGCCGATCCAGTAATACGGCACACCGCGCGGGTCAACTCGTTTTTCCAACAGATCATGATAAAGGCGCACTCCCTGGCGGGTGAGCTGGACACCTTCGTACTTCCCATCCGGACGATAAGGCAGGTTGATGTTCCAAATAGGTGCTGGAGTTTGACCATCCCAACGTTCCAGCAATTGGGCTATGATCCTGGCGGCAGCCTCAGCAGCAGAAGCATATTCCAACGGACCCTGGTGGTGTTCCGGCGCGTCAATTGAAACCGCAAAGCCAGGAACGCCGTTGATAACACCTTCCATGGCTGCCGTGACTGTACCGGAATAGGTGACGTCCAACCCGACATTGGCATTGGGGTTGATGCCGGAAACGACAGCATCGAATTCGAGATCCAAAGCGCCCATCATTGCCAGCGCGACGCAGTCTGATGGCGCGCCATCAGAACTGTAAGCGGGGCTGCCATCGGCGAGGGTCACCAGGCGCACGCGCAACGGACGGCTCATGGTCTTTACATGCCCGCAGGCTGACCAGTTGTGATCAGGTGCTAAAACGCTGACCTCCACGCCTTCGATTTTGCGAACTGCCTGAGCAAGCGCCAGCAGACCAGGCGCATTTACACCGTCATCATTTGTTACCAGGATCCTTTTTGTCATGCAACCTCTTAGTGACGTCTTCTTTTCTTTTTGTTTTGATTCCTCTGCGCCTGTTGAGAAGCCCCAGAGTCCGAGTTCGCCTCAGCCGGCCTGACCGGGCGATAACGGAACATTTTGCTGATCACTCCCTGGCGAACTTCGCTGAACAACTCGCTGAACATGGTGCTCGCCTGGCGCTTGTATTGCACCAGCGGGTCCCGCTGGGCATAGGATTCCATGCTGATCGAGACACGCAGCGCTTCCATCTTGGTCAGGTATTCCACCCATGATTCCGTGATGGTGCGCAGGAGCAGGTCGCGGTAGATGCGGTTTTGAGTCTGGCTGCCCATCATAGTCTGGATGCGCTCTGCCAGTTCTTCGTTAATCTCACCAACAGCCTGGTTTTCAACATCATTCCAGGTTTTCTCGCCCAGTTCGTTTTTGAGCTCTTCGCGGGTTTTCTCAGGCAGACCGTTCAGCTTGAGTTCATTCAACTGCAACTGGCTATACTCATGTAAACCGAAAATTTCTGCCAGGCGCACTTCTGCATTTTGCAGATGTTCCAAAATCTTTTGAGTGAACACGTCACTCGAGAGTGCACCGATTTCGTCAGCAATCGCGAAAAGATAGTTCAGGCGGCTATGGACGCGCAGCTCACGTTTATGGGTACGCTCATCGAAACCGATATGCCTGCCCTGGGTTGTCATTTGAAGGAGTTTGAGCAGGGCGTCGTTGTCTTCTAACGCTTCTTCCATTAGATCCTGGTTGCTGTCCAGATCCCGGGTAATTTCCTGATTTTCGCCAAACAAACGCTCTAAACGCTTGTTCAGGCTGCCCTGAACCTGTTCATTCAGCAGAGCTCGTAATTCGCTGAAAGGCAGGTTAGCCAGGTCTGCGGGTTTGATCTGCCAATTCTCGCCAAAACGCCGCTCAAGCGTCATCAGCAGCCGACGGGCAATGTTGAGCGTCAGGCTGGAATGTAAAGCTTCGATCAGCGATTTCTTCATGCTGAGAGGGTTTTCCTGCAGAATTTGGATTTCGTTGGAACCAAGCTTCACCGATGTGCCAAGAATGGCGCCTAATTCAGCCTGGTAATCGTGCTTATCTGCAGGGTCGAGACTGTCAAGGTAGGCGTCGAGCGTATCTTCACGTTCGGCGATTTGGCTTTTTAGTGCCTGTTCAGAATTGTCGAACAATTCTGCGGCATTGGCACTCACGTGCTGATTTTCAACTTCAACAGCTTGTTTCGCCAGGCTGAGGATACCATTTTTCAAATCTTCGACCGTGTCAGAGCCTTCCAACTTATCCATTACAGCCTGAAAGGTGAAGGAAGGGTAGGAACCAAAGTCTGTATTGATGCTCGGTTGGATTTCTTCCAGGTACGCCAGCAGCTTCCAGGGACCTTCCGCGTCGGCTAAAGCACTTTCAACCCGTTTGGACAACTCTGTTCGCAGCATTTCAGCGACATCCTCATGGAGATCTTCTTTGGTGAAGATCTTGTCGCGTTCCTGGTAAATACGGTTACGCTGGGAGTTAAGGACATCGTCATATTCTAGAAGGTGCTTGCGCACATCATAGTTGGAGCCTTCAACCCGGGTTTGGGCTTGCTCGACCATCTTGTTGATCATGTTCATTTCGATGGGCATGTTCTCATCAATTTTGAAACGTGAGAGCATATTCTCGAGCTGCTCCCCACCGAACATGCGCATCAGATCGTCTTCTAGGCTGAGGTAGAAGCGGGAAGAACCAGGGTCGCCCTGACGTCCGGCACGACCGCGCAGCTGGTTGTCGATACGGCGGGCTTCATGGCGTTCCGAGCCGATCACGTGCAAGCCGCCCAACTCGCGTACTTTTGCCATGTCTTCCATATATTTTACAAAAATGTCAAAGGCTGTTTGTTCTTCTTCATCTTCAAACTCGACCTGCAGATTTCTCACAGCCTCCAGACGTTCGGGCATGGTCATGTTGTAGGGGTCTTCGGGGCTGTATTTTGCCAAAACCTGGTTGACCTTGGAGAGGAGCGCTTCATCCAACTCACCGCCCAGCTTGATATCGACACCGCGACCAGCCATGTTGGTGGCGATGGTGACAGCGCCAAAAGCACCTGCACCCGCGATGATCAGGGATTCTTCGGTGTGTTTGCGGGCGTTCAAGACCTGGTGGGGGACGCCGCCATCAAATAGAGGCTGCAGCCTGTTCCAATCTTTTTCTTCAAGGTAAAGAGAGTCCAGCAGTGCCTGGCGGTTACTCGCATCGTTGAGATCCATGCTGAGACCGTAATCGCGCCCCAATCGGCGCAATTCTGCCATACGCAGCTGGTCCAATGGCTCGTTGAGGGCAGCCAATTCTGGCGCATCGAGGTAGTCTTCCACTTTGGCGCCTTTGGCTTTAAGCCAGGCGCTTTTGATCAGGCTGATCTGTAATAAGCGCCTGACCAATTCGGGGCTTAACCGCTCAGACAGACGTTCTGAGCTTTCCACGGAGGTGGTGCCCACCAATTGGGGTCTGCCGATCACGTGGTAACGGATGATCTCCATTACAATCGCACGAATTTTACCCTCGGTGGTGCGGTAGATCACGTCCGGGTAATCTTTTCGTTTGTAAAAAAGCGGAGACTTTGACGTGTCATCCTCTTCATAGTAGTAAGTATATTTATAGCCGTCTTCGTCTTTGGTTTCTTCGGCGTTCAAACCTGAGTCGGCCCGTTCAGCCTTGTATTCCAAATTTGAAGGGATGGGCAATACGTCCAGCCCGTAAATTCGATAGAATTCTTCCTTTTCAGTCAGGGCTGTACCGGTCATACCAGATAACTTGTCATACATACGGAAGTAATTCTGGATGGTGATCGTGGCATGAGTGATGTTCTCTGCCTGTACCTTGACACCCTCTTTGGCTTCAACCGCCTGGTGGAGACCGTCGGACCATCTTCTGCCGGGCATCATACGACCGGTAAATTCGTCGACGATGATGACCTCACCGCTTTGCACAATATATTCCTTATTGCGGTGAAAGAGATATTGAGCACGCAGCGCCTGCTCCAAAAAGCCCATAAGCCGGGCTTGTTCGGGAGTGACATCTTCCGGTCGTTCCGGGTCTGAGAGTTCCACACCAAGCATGTCTTCCACATGTGCCAGGCCGATCTCGGTCAGGGAGATCATCTTTTCTTTTTCCCCAATTTCGTAATCCTCGGGGTTGAGCGCTTTGACGATCTGCGCCATGCGAATGTAATTTTCAGAATCTTCATGCGCTGGACCAGAAATGATCAAGGGAGTACGGGCTTCATCGATGAGGATGTTGTCGACTTCGTCGATAATGGCATAATTGTGGCCGCGCTGAACGCGCTGGTTCCACTGCATGGCGATATTGTCACGCAGATAGTCGAAACCAAACTCACTGTTAGTACCGTAGGTAATGTCTGCCAGGTAAGCTTGCTGTCGGGAGGTCTGCCGCAGGAAGTTTTGATCTTCATTCAATGAATGCTCGTTGGGATCGTAAATGTAGGCACGTGGGCTGCCTTCAACGGCAGTGATCGCCTGCAGAACGCCTACACTCAAGCCTAAAAAGTGATAAATCGCACCCATCCAGCGTCCGTCACGACGAGCCAGGTAATCGTTGACTGTGATCAGGTGTGCGCCTTTGCCTTGCAGGGCATTCAGGTAAAGCGGCAGGGTTGCTGAAAGCGTCTTACCTTCACCGGTGCGCAATTCCGAAATGGCACCCTGGTGCAGGTTAATGCCGCAAATCAGCTGAACATCATAATGCCGCTGACCGAGCACGCGTTTGCTCGCCTCGCGTACTGTGGCGTAGGCTTCAGGCAGTAAATCATCCATCGTTTCGCCACTTTTCAGGCGCTGACGGTATTCATTGGTTTTTTCTTTTAATTGAGCATCAGTCAGCTTCTCAAATTGGTCTTCCAGGGCGTTGATCTGATCAACGGTGACAACCAATTCTTCGATTTTTCTTCGATGCGGATCTCCCTTAAAAAGTTGTCCAAGCTTCTTAAACATATTTTTCGTCCTTTGAGTACGGTTCAATTCATGCCAGACCGTAAACAAAAATTATAGCATAGGCTAATCCTTATACTTTTCTTGTTTTAACATAACAAGCTATCGTAGAATGAAGTTAATACTGGAGGTGAAGGGATGGAAGATCGCAGTTGTCTCGGTTGTGGATGTGGATGCATTAGCATCATGGTCGTTTTGACAATTTTGTTCTTTTTGGCGGTTTGCGGTCTGATCATCTGGGCAAATTTTGCTTTTGCAGATGGTCAATACCAACTTCAAATTGGAGGTTTACTCCTGACCGCTTTGGTCCCAATAGCCTGATTATTAGAAAGAGAAACTATGATAACGTCTCCAATTATGACTCGTTTTTTAATAGCCGGTAGTGGCATTGCTGGCGTAACTGCCGCTGAGGCGATACATAAGGTCGACCCAAATGCAGACATTACTTTGATCTCGGATGAACCCAATTTACCCTATTTTCGAATGAACCTGACCCGTTACCTGGCTGGTGAACTGGAACGAAACCAACTCGATTTGCATAAAGAGGATTGGTATCTCGAAAACCATATCAATCTTCTGCTCGGCGTGTGTGTCACCGATATCGATGCAGATTCGAAACTGGTCACTGTGGACGATGGACGCGTTTTTCACTATGAAAAGCTCATCCTGACAAATGGCGCCAGCCCCTTTGTTCCACCCATTCCAGGGAAGGATCTGCCCGGTGTGATGACCCTGCGCTCGCTGGAAGATGCCAACCGCATTATCCAGACCTATGATCATCCTGCCAACATAGTTTGTATTGGAGGTGGGTTGCTGGGGCTGGAGATCGCCGGCGCGATTGCCAGGCATGGAATGAAGGTTACCGTACTGGAAGCGTTGGATTGGCTTTTGCCGCGACAGTTGGGGAGGGAAGCTGCCGAAATCCTGCGTAACTTCATTGGAACGATGGGGATTTC
>DHUW01000046.1:9767-20543 GCA_002409365.1 Anaerolineaceae bacterium UBA5224
GCTGGTGTGCGCCCGAACCTCGACCTGGCGAAGATGGCGGGGGTTGAAGTAAATAAGGGAGTTTTGGTCAATGAAAATATGCAAACCTCGAAACCGGATATTTACGCTGCCGGCGATGTAACTGAATTTCACGGTATTCTCTATGGGTTATGGATCCCTGCCAGAAAGCAAGGGGAGGTTGCAGGAAGGAATGCCGCCGGGCAGCAGACTGATTTTCCCGGGGAACCTCCTGCGGCGAAATTGAAGGTGTTGGGGATCGATTTGTACAGCATTGGTCAATTTATGCCAACGGAAGAGGGCGACCGGCTGATCACAGCCAAAAAAGATGATACCTATATGAGTTTCCTTTTTAGGAATGGCGTAATGATCGGGGCGAACCTGCTTGGCGAGACTGGTCTGGACATGAAGGTGAAGAAAGCGATCGACGCAAAAACAGATTTTGGCGGTGTACTGCACGATGACGTGACGGTGGAGGAGATCGTAGCGCAAATGGCGTAAGAAACGTAGGGTTGGTTCCAAACCGCCCCCATGTGCGGCCATGGCAGGTCGCTCCTACAAAAGAAGATTAGCGTACAGGCGGGTCCAACGCCCGCCTTATTTTTTTGATCCAGTTGAAAGCTTTAAGTGCAAGATTTTCAGGGCGACCGTATCAGGTCGTTTCATATTATATTAACTAATTTGAACTGTGAAACTGTTTCCAAGGTCACTCGGGGTAAAATAGAAAAAAAGTAAGAGGAAGACTATGAAATATAGAAACTTTGGAAAATCAGATTTCAAACCCTCCGCACTGGGGTTTGGATGTATGCGTCTACCCCAATTACCCGGAGAGGACGGCGGGATCGATGAGCCGGAAGCCACACGCATGGTTCGTTACGCCATTGATCAGGGTCTCAATTACGTGGACACTGCCTGGAGTTACCACGGCGGACAAAGTGAAGTAGTACTTGGCAGAATTTTGCAGGATGGCTACCGGGAAAAAGTAGCCTTAGCGACAAAGATGCCCTCCTGGCTGATTGAAAAAAGTGAAGATTTTGATCACTACTTCGATCTACAATTGGAAAAACTACAGACCGACCACATCGATTTTTACCTCTTGCATTCGCTGCGGCAAAAGAGTTGGGATAATTACCTCAAACATAACCTGTTCGATTGGGCAGAAAAGCAACTGGCAGATGGCAGGATCCGGCACCTGGGTTTCTCATTTCATGATGAACTTCCTGTCTTTGAATCCATTTTGAACGCCTATGATCATTGGGATTTCTGCCAGATCCAATATAACTACATGGATGTCGATTACCAGGCTGGTCAGCGCGGGCTGAAAATGGCTGCTGAACGCGGCTTAGGCGTGGTGATCATGGAACCGCTCAAAGGTGGAAGGCTAGCGATGGAAGTACCTCCTGAGCCCGTGAAACGTGTTTTTGATCGTGCAAAGACCCCCCGAAAACCAGCTGAGTGGGCTTTGCAGTGGCTCTGGAACCAACCGGAAGTAAGCCTGGTGCTTTCAGGTATGTCAACAATGGAGCAGGTGGAGCAAAACGTTGCCAGCGCAAGCCGCTCTGGAGTTGGCAGCTTAACAACAGAGGAAGTCGGGATTATCGAAGAAGCGCGCGATGCCTGGGAAGGTCTGGCACCCGTTGCCTGCACGCATTGCGATTATTGTCAGCCTTGTCCCAATGGTGTACTCATCCCCCGGATTTTCGAGATCTATAACAATACTGTCATGTATGACCTGGGCGAACGTGGCAAGCGCGAGTATCACAATGAAATCCCTGAAGATGGACGGGCTGATCACTGCATCGAGTGCGGGAATTGTGAGGACTCCTGCCCTCAGCATCTGACCATCATTGATTACCTGAAGGATGCTCACGAATATTTGAGAGAGGCATAAGCTTTGGTAGCAGAAAGTCCTATCCAGGTTGGAGAAGAAAGGGTCGATCGCAATGACCGACCCTGGATCATCGGCCTTACGGTTCTGCTGTTTGTTTTGGCAGCGATCTGGATAGGGATAACGCCTCCGGGTTGGTGGGAGAAAGTAAGGCTGCTGGGTTATGCGGTCTGCCACCAGATTGAGGCGCGCAGCTTTCATTATCACGATATGCAATCGCCCCTGTGTGCCCGCTGTACAGGGATGTACCTGGGCGGGCTGCTTGCGCTGTTTTATCAGGCGTTCCAGGGGCGAAAGGGGCATTTCCCACCAGGTCGGGTGTTCGTTATTTTAGGCGCTTTGTTAATTTGGTTCGGGATCGATGGGATCAATTCCTTCCTGCATTTCATACCCGGATTCACCTATGGTTACCAACCCTCCAACCTCTTTCGGCTGATCACCGGTACCGGCGTGGGGTTGGGGATTGGGGCGATTTTGGCACCGCTTTTCAACCAGACAGCCTGGTCAGACTGGATCAATCGCAGTTTTTTCGAAAAATGGTATAGCTTTCCTCTGCTGCTTTTGCTGGGCGGGCTGATGGTTGTGGGGGTTTACAGCGAGCAACCGGTGGTTATCTTTCCGGCGATGCTCCTTTCAGGCTTAAGCATCATCGTTTTACTGGGTGCGCTGCACACCGTGCTTGCCCTGATCTTGACCCGGCGCAGCAATCGTCAGCCAACATGGACACAAATGAGGCTGCCGGTTTTGATCGGCTTGAACGTCGCCTTTATTCAAATTTTGGTTACCAGTTTGCTAAGGTTTTGGTTAACCGGAACCTGGACGCCTCTGGACCTATGATTATCTAAGGTTTTCTCATAACAACCAGACTATAATTACTTTTGTCGGGAGGATTTTCACCCGGCAGGAGGAGTTTTATGACGGAAATTATTGGGGGTGTGCTGGGCGCTTTTGGTCTTTCAGCCTCTGCGGGTTTGAATGCGTACATCCCACTTTTGGTTGTATCGCTTTTGGCTAAATTCACCAGCCTGATCGAATTGTCAGAGCCCTGGAGTGCGTTGGAGAGTTGGTGGGTGATCGGCGTACTGGCTGTGTTAGGCGTCGTGGAGTTTATTGCCGACAAGGTACCGGCAGTCGACGAGGTCAACGACGCTATCCAAACCTTTATCCGACCTGTTGCCGGTGCAATCCTTTTCGCAACCAGCGCCAAAACGATCACTGATGTCAACCCGGTGCTCTCAATGATCTGCGGATTGTTGGTGGCTGGATCGGTGCATGCAGCAAAATCGTTGGTCGCCCGACCAGTAGTCGAAGCCAGCACTGTGGGGATCGGTGTGCCGGTAGTGAGTACGCTCGAAGATATTTTGGCAACTGTTATTTCTGTTTTATCGGTAGTGCTGCCAATCCTGATGATCATCCTGGTCTTCCTGCTGATCTGGTTGGTAGCAGCATTCTTCAATCGGCGTAAAAGAGCACGCGAGAAAGTTATTGAAAGTGAAATTTAGGAGGAGTAATGACTGAAAATCAAGAACATCAAAAAAACTTGGAGGAAACCACCTCGCTTTGGGCGATTTTTAGCCTGATTAGTGGCATCGCCAATTATGTTGGTTTATGGTTCATCGGCGCAATTGTAGCTGTTATCACCGGTTATTTTGCCAAGAATGAAATTAAAAAGAGTAACGACAGAATAGGCGGCGAAGGCCTGGCAAATGTCGGTTTGATCCTGGGCTGGGTTGGCATCGCAGTGTCAATTCTGATGGCTTGTCTCATCATTCTGATTGCAGTTGGTGTGATTGGTGGTAGTATTGCCTTATGCGGACCTTTTAGCGATATGATCAATCAAATCCCTTTGTATTGAAAGGAATAAATTATGAGTGACCAAGAAATCAATGAAAACCCCGACGCAGATCGTTGGGCTAACGTTCCTAAGGAACCATTTCAATCCAATCAGCCAACAGAGCCGGAACCGATTGTAACCGAACCAGTTCCGGAGACAGAATTTAGTTCTGAACCCCTGCCTGAGCCTGAGATCTATGACCCTGTACGAGATGAGCATGAACCTTATGTTGAAGTGACTCCGGAAAAAGAAGGATTCACAACTGCTCCTTCAACTTCAAAAACGTATACTTACACTCAACCTCCTGTTGAGAAGAAGAAGAACAATGGCTGGGTGATCGCCTTGATCGTTCTCCTGGTGTTATGCCTTTGTATCTGCATCGTGATTGTGGTGAGCACGTTGCTGATCGCCAGAGGTGGCTATGAGATCCAGTGGTCATCTTCCCTGATCAATTCGGTCTTGAGTTTGATTTAGTTCGTTCGTAGCTTGACACGGGTTGGCAATTGCCAGCCCGTTTTTTATTTTGTTTGGACGATGTGCGAAACATCCATTAAATGACTTTCAAAATGCACGCAAAATACGTGACGGCATGGAAGCCGTCCCTGACAAATCACCCTACCAAAGATAGGGAAGAGCTTCCAAGGACTCCCGATATTAGACACCAACAGTCGCAGAAGGAGATAAGACTCCTGATTGTCGATGTTTTATGGAAGGAACTCTCTTTGATCGTTTCGTAAATATTCGTCTTTGATAATTTTTTAGGGTTGACCTGGTAAAAATATAGTTATAAAATAGCAATTGTTAAATATTTCACAGAACGATTTGCCCTTTATCATCAATATTAATAATTAAGGGTTTTATATTCCGAATCAAATTCTTTTTAAGCCTACACTTTCCATGTTTTCCCCCAACTGCTTCGAAAATATTAAATTCTTGTTGCAGACTCCTGGTGCTTATTAAAAAAACATAAGTATTGAAATGAGGAACGAGATGAATAAAAAGTTGTTCAAAATATTTGCTTCATTGACCATTTTTTTTATCACTTTCTACAGCTCCATCCCTTCAGGGGTGACCGCGAAAGGAAATGGACCAACCGATGATGACTTGGTCATTATTGGCGATATGAACTTAAGTTCGAATCCCGTATCAACCCGCCATAGTGATGACTCTATCTCGGATAACCTGCGAGGGGTTGACGCCGGAAGCATAATTCTCACAGAGTCTGTCAGCCAAACCTTGATTGTTGGCAATTCAGCAGCATGCAACATGGGAGGTATCCACACCGACAACCATTATTTACGAATTTTCGATCTGCCTACTTTCGGTATTGATAAAGACTTTAAAATAAGCAATGTTTCGTTTGGAATTGAGCAGTCGATTCCAGCCGGGACAACTCAACCGCTTCAAGTACGCTTATACACTCTGAATGGTATTTTCCAATTTGCTAATATGACCCTGATCGGCACCACGATCACTGATGTGACAAGCCAAGAGATGACGATTCTCAATGTTCCAGTAAGCGGTACTGCTCCTGCTGGCTCAAAACTCGTAGTCGATATTTTCACCCCGGATGGTGAGGCTGCGGGCAACAGCTTCTTTATTGGTTCAAATAATCTGGGGGAAACTGGACCGAGCTATATCGCAGCTGCAGAATGTGGTATACCCGAACCTACCCTTGTGGCAAACGTTGGCTACCCCAATATGATGATCGTGATGAATGTAACCGGGACGGTGCTGCAGACAACCTGGATTAATTATTTGCCGTTGATCCAAAGATAGCTTTAATAGTTAAAGTTCTTAAATTTTTTGGTTCACAGACAAAGAAGTCCAATTTTTTTGTTTTTCGAACCCGCTCATTGTAAGGAGACCTTCTTCGGTCTCATGTTGTGATGTTTGCTGCTGAAGTGGAGGGAGACAAGCTCCCTCCGTAGGATTGATTGTCTTATCTGCATAGCCCAGTGGCTGTTCCCTATACAGGAAGGCACTGTAACTTATTCGTAGGCCAGGTGAGGGGGAGGGGTTGGTTGATTTCAACGGCTTGGGGGGAGTGGACCTGGAGCAAGGTCTGGCCGACCAAAACTTCCAGGCGGTAAAATTCGCCTTGAAAAACACTATCCTGAACAATTGCGCGTAGGTGATTTGGGAAACGAGAGGCTTCCTCGCCGATCAGGGCATCCTCCGGACGCAGAAGCAGCATGCACTCAGAACTAACAGAAAGCGCCTGGCTGGCATACAACTCGAACTGCCCCAGCTCTGATTCAACCAGGTTGGGACCGACGAGTCTCGCAGGAACCAGGTTGCCAAGTCCTAAAAAGGACGCGACCCAGGCATTGGCTGGTTGAGTAAATACTGTTTCAGGTACACCTTCCTGCACCAGTTTTCCATTGTGCAGCAAGAGCAAGCGATCTGCCAGGGCAAAGGCTTCTTCCTGGTCATGGGTCACGTAAATCACAGGTTTCTTGCTGTCGTGAAGGCGCTTGCGCAGGTCTTTGAGTAACTCAGTGCGCAAGTTATGATCAAGCGCTCCCAGCGGTTCGTCCAGCATTAACAAATGCGGGTCAGGGGCAAGGGCACGTGCCAGGGCGACACGCTGTTGTTCACCACCGGAGAGTTCTGTGACAGGTCGGTTGGCAAATTCCTGCATATGAATGCTCTTCAGCGCCTTTTCAACGAGCGAATCGATCTCAGCCTTGGAACGTCGCGCCATGCGCAAACCAAAGGCAATATTTTCAGCCACGCTGCGGTGAGGGAAGAGGGCGTAATCCTGGAACATGAGCCCAAAGTCGCGTTCATGGGTGGGTTTGTCGGTGTACTCGACATCGTTCCAATAGACTTTTCCGGATTCAGGCTTTTCCAACCCGGCAATAATGCGCAGCATGGTACTCTTGCCGCTGCCTGAAGAACCCAGCAGGCAGACTAATTCTCCTTCTTGAACCTCAAAAGAGATGCCTTTGAGCAGGGGTTTGCCATCATAGTCTTTGAAGATTTCTTCAACACGTAACATCAGAACAGCTCCTCGCCTGGGAGGCGGATTTTTTCGATCAGCAGGCTGCCGGCAGCGCTGGTAATTAATAGAAGGGTGGACATTGCCAGTGCCTGCCCATAGTTGAGCGCACCTGGCTGGGAAATATAGCGGAAAATGGTGACCGGGATGGTGGGCGTGCGTGCGTTTGCCAAAAAGCTTGTAGCCCCAAATTCGCCCAGCGAAATGGTGAATGAGAATACCAGACTGACGATCACAGCGCGCAGCAGAATGGGCAGGTCGATTTCGCGAAAAACCTGCAGGGTCTTGGCTCCCATCACTCTGGCAGCTTCGCGCAGCAAATTCGGAATGCTCTGGATGGCTGGCAGAATAGTACGCACTACGAAAGGTAGGGCGATCAGCGAATGGGCGATGGGGATCAGAATCGGAAAAGGTCCACTGGTCCAAGGCGGTTTATTAAAGGTAAGCAAAAAACCCAGCCCAAGAATGACAGCACTGGCGCCCAGGGGCAACATAAAGACAGGTTCCAACCACCGGGTAAACTTACCCGAACGGGAAAGCGCATAAGCCGTGATCAAGCCCAGGGAGGTCGCGATCACCATGGTCATAACGGAATAGACCAGAGAATTACGAATGGCAGCCAGAGGGTTGGCATAAAAAATAGAACCTGAACGGTTTTGAAAAAGTTCGATGTAATAACGGGTAGTGAAACCGGTATAGAATGCACCGCGCTCCCCACGTGCAGCTTCAAAGGCGACCAAAGAACGTGTTACCAGGCTCAGGATCGGGGAGACAAACAAAACAACCAGCAAGATGATCATCAGAACCACGAAGGTTTTTTGCCACCTGCCAACAGGTCGCTGGCGGGCTTTCCGCTCACTGCTGAGGGCGGCTTTACCGAAGCGGGGTTTTCTCACCTGGTTTTGCGCCAGCGTGATCAGCAAAGTGACTAACAGTTGAATGATGGAAAGCAGCCCCGCCATGGGTAAATTGAAGCGATTCATCGCCTGGTTATAGATTTCGACTTCCAGAGTGGCAAATTGTGGTCCACCGAGCATGAGTACCACCCCGAAACTGGTGAAATCGAATAAGAACACCAGCAAGCTGGCACCCAGGATGGCAGGCACCAGGAGCGGCAAGGTGACCTCTTTGAAGGCTTGCCATGGGGAGGCGTTGAGTACGCGGGCAGCCTCTTCATAGTGTGGGTTGAGACGTGAAAGGCTGTTGCCTACCATGCGAATAACGATGGAGGTGTTGTAAAAGACATGTGCCAGCAGAATCGCAGGCAGGCTGTTGAGCAGCTTGATGGGCGGAGTGGAGAGGTTGAAGACATCCATTAAAATCAGGTTTAACCAGCCTCTCGGTCCGATAAGGGTGTTGAAAGCCGTGGCAACGACTACCGTTGGCAGGATGAAGGGCAGCAAGCTGAGCGTGTGCAGCCCTTTCCGCCCGGCAAAATCAAACCTGGCGAAGAGGTAAGCCGCCGGCAGACCAATGAGCAGGGTCAATAGTGTTGAAAGGATGGCTTGCCAAAGTGTGAAGACCAGCGGTCGGGTGACCTGGTCCCAGCTGAAGAATTGCCAGCCTTGATTGAAGCGTTCAGAGAATACCTGCCTGAAGATAGCCAACAGGGGCTGGTAAAAGAAATACAGCAAAAAAACCAGCGGTATCAGCCACAACAGCCAGGTAAGAGATCCTGAACGCTTCATTTTTGGTTTACTTCAGCATTAAATTCGTCCAGTCGTTCACCCAGGCATCGCGATTGGCAGCAATCAGTGCGGGGTCAAGTGCTCCGACCGTTTCGGGGATCTGGCTGGCGATCACAAAGCCTTCGGGCAAAACGGCATCGGGCAGCACCGGGTAGACGAACATTTGCATAGGCACATCTTCCTGGAAGGGTTTGCTGAGCAGGAAGTCAATAAATTTTTCAGCCAGGGCGCGACTGGGTGTGTTTTTGAGGATACCGGCAAACTCCACCTGTCGCCAGCACATGCCAGGAGCGACCAGCGAACCGGTTGGCGATTCGCTTAACTTGGTTTCGGCGTAGATCAATTCAGCAACCGGACTGGAGGCATAAGAGACAACCATAGGCTGGGGACCCTTACCAGAAGAGCCGGAGAAATTGGAGTAGTAGGCGGTCTCCCAGTCAGAGACGACGGTGACATTGTTATCTTTCAGGGCTTGCCACCAGTCCAGCCAGCCACTCTCGCCGAATTCGGCGATGCTTGCCATCATGAAAGCCAGACCGGGCGAACTGGTTGCCGGGTTTTCCACCACCAGCAATCCGTTGTACTCAGGTTTTGTCAAATCCTGCAAGGAGTTTGGCAGCTCGAGGTTGTTTTTGGTGAACCAAGCTTTATCGTAGTTGATGCAGACATCACCGTAATCGACGGGAACCACTTTAAATGTAGGGTCGAGCTTGAACTCAGCCGGGATCGATTCCAGGGCAGCAGGTTGATAGCTTTCGAAAAGACCCTGGTCAAGAGCGCGGGAAAGGAAGATGTTGTCCAAACCGTAAAAAACATCCGCTTCGGGAGTTTTACTGTCAACGGATGTGAGGATCAGACGGTTAAGAGCTGCTCCCGTATCGCCGCCTTTAATGAAGACCAGGGTAGCGTTGTTTTCAACCTCAAATTGCTTTACGAGGTCTTCGCTGACCGAGAAACTGTCGTGGGTCATGACTGTAAGCGTCTGAGGCTGAGCGGTTGGTGTCGCAGCAGGCTGACAAGCTGCCAACACCAGGAAAAGAATAATCAGAAGAGGGAGATACTTTTTAATCATTAGAATCCTTTCGTGTTGATGAGGATTGTTCAGTTATATGGAAGAGAAATAACTGACCGGATTTTACAGAAACAGAAAAATGATCGCCGGTTGATAAATTACTTATGCCGACTGTCTTCCAGGGGTAAAGCGTGGAGTCGCTGAGGGCATATTTCAGTCCGGTCGTCGTCACTCCGTGGACTGGTTCGCTCCAGGGCAGGAGCGAAATCAAGGCACCCGGATAACTTTCCAGCTCAATGTAGTGGCTTACATAGTAAACAGTTGTTTCGCCGTTTGATATATAGACGTGTGCGTCTTTCAATTGGGGATGAGCGAGGAGGGCGAGGTTAGCGAGGGTATGATCAAGCCGATCACCTAAAGCACAAGTGAAGACGATGTCACTAAAACCGCGCCGAAGGACCTCAAGCAGGGCGATTTCCAGGTCGGTTTCATCCTTTTCGGTTGGAAAGCGCATAGTTTCGACACCCCACTGCATGCAAAGGTCCAGGTCTGGCAAACTTACAGAATCGAGGTCGCCGATCAGGAGTTGAGGGGTGAGAGACAGGGAGAGCAAATGGCGCAGACCGCCATCTACTGCGACCAGGAAATCGTCATCCTCTATGGTCAGTGAGTCGTTCTCAGGAAAATCACCGTTGGCGAATAAAATTGCGCGTTTGTAGTCTTTCATCAAAAAACCCTCCACAGGGAGGGTTGCTGAAGCGCTTTTTTGCATCCCTCCGCCGGTATGATCCGGATCAGGTGTTGCGGGTCGGACCATGTGGTCCCTCTCAGCCTTCAGGCTCCCCGTGAAATTGTGTTAATAATCGTACCATAAACGGGGGTTGATTTACAATCAGTTCTGTACTAAAGATTCGACAAAAGGAGCGCCATGATCACTAAAGAGGATTTCAAAAGTTTATTCGAAACCTGGCAGTCGATTATCGACGTGCAGACTGAAGGGTTAACTCGGGAGGATCTGCTGCTGCAACCTCAACCCGGTGGGAACTGCATGCTTTGGATTTTGGGGCACATGGCGGAGAGCATGAAGGATCTGACGGTGGAATTGGGGGGATCTACACCGAAGGGCTACGATGTGTATGAACGTTTTGCGCGGACCAGTGAACCTCTCCTGGGGGACGAACCTGGTTTACCGGATCTGGCAAAGATTCGGGCGGACTACGCGGCGCTCAGCAATTTGGCGTGCCAAGCCCTTGATGAACAAAGCGATGATTACTTCAAAGAACCTGGCTGGTCGGGCACGAAGGGAGCAACGATCCTGTTCTTATCTTTTCACATGTCCTACCATTCAGGGCA
>DHUW01000009.1:0-468 GCA_002409365.1 Anaerolineaceae bacterium UBA5224
TTACACACTGACTGATTGGCTCTGCAGCCTGCCCTTTAACTGCAAAATTTGCTTGCGGGTACGGTCGTCGGTTTCCACCATCTCAGCAATCTTATCGCAGGCGTACATAACTGTGGTGTGGTCTCTTCCACCCAGCTCTTCACCGATACGGGGAAGCGAAAGATCCCCCAAATCGCGCATCAGATACATCGCCACCTGGCGCGGGAAAGCCACATCCCTCGCCCGACTGGACCCAGTCAGGCTGCTATTGCTCACGCCAAAGAACTCAGATACCACCTCGATTACTGTTTTCGGGGTGATGCTGCTGGGCTGGGGCAGAAAGTCTGCCAGTGCCCGATCACACAGGCTGAGCGTCAGTGGTTGCCCGCTTAATTGTGAGAAAGCCAAAACGCGGTTCCAGGCACCTTCCAGCTCGCGCACATTGGTCTGGATCAGTTTGGCAATCCGGTCAATCACTTCTTCTGGTAC
>DHUW01000009.1:763-8184 GCA_002409365.1 Anaerolineaceae bacterium UBA5224
GAGGTCATGACGATTTGTTTATCCTGCCCATAAAGGGCGTTGAAAGTGTGGAAAAATTCTTCCTGGGTGGAGTCTTTGCCGGCGATAAACTGGATATCATCAATGAGGAGCACATCCACTTCGCGGTATTTTTCGCGGAAGGCGGTAGTGGTCTTGGTGCGAATGGCGTGAACCAGGTCGTTTGTGAACTCTTCTGATGAAACGTACAAAACCTGTTTGCCTTGCTGCAGAACAGCGTTACCGATGGCGTGCAGCATATGTGTTTTGCCCAGTCCAACGCCGCTGTAGATGAAAAGCGGATTGTATGCCCGGGCAGGGTTTTCAGCGACTGCCTGGCAGGCAGCATGTGCCAGACGATTGGCAGATCCGACGACGAAATTATCAAAGCGATAGCGCGGGTTGAGGTGCGTATCGTAGCTGTCTTTTTCTACAGGTATCGGTTTCGGGATTGAGACAGTTTCTTCTTCCAGATCAACTTGTGGAGCAGCCCAGACCTTGAATTCCACGTTGACCTGTCGTGCCATCATGCCTGATAGTTTGTTGACCACAGTGCTTTTCAAGCGGCTGTCCAACCAGTCACAAGCATAGGCATTACCGGCACCTAGGGCAAAAGTTCCTGAAGCATCCTCATAAGAGATCAACTGTGTATTCTTTACCCAGGTATCAAAGGAAGCTTTACTGAGTTCCATTTGTAATTGTCCGATTGTTGCCTGCCATGCTTGTTGAGCATTCATGCGGTCTCTCCTAAAATCCTTTTCTGTCAAGTTCTACCGACAGTTAACAAACGTGATCGGTTGGAAATAATCGATTCACTCAGCAAATCCAAGTTTGTTTTCGGCTAGTGAATACAGAAATTCTAACACCTGAAAACGAGCTTTTTTAGCTTGCGGCTTAAAATGTTCAAATGTTTTAAGGTTTGGCATTTTTAAGCAATTCTTTAACAAACTCCAAAAATCCTGATTTTCAAAGTGGAAAATTGTAACCCTAATTAGCAGGAGTAGAGGGAAATCGAACCCCCATATATAGGTTCACTTTTGAAAATTAGATCAAATATTCCAATAATTGGCGGTAGGATGCCAGCAAAAATAATTCGATTTTTTATCAGGAATAACAGATAGTCTTGCAAGTATTGGCATTTACTTTTTTGACTTTCTTTAACCTATGCGCCAAGTCCTAATTATTCTTGGAGCATCTGTTTGGCAGCCCTGCGGCCGATCTCAACCGCAAAATTTGTGCCCCGATCCCAGGGGTAAACCTGGCTCATACTGGCAAACCACAAGCCATCTACAGGTGTCTTGATCACAGGTATATTCTTACTGTGATTCAACAAAGGGATCGGCTGAGCATAGCCGGTTTTACTGACCCACACCTTCTTAACCCAATCTTCGGAAAACTCAGGGTTGATCTTTTTCAGGTGCGGCAGAAACTCTGCCAATAGCTCCTCATCGGTTTTGCTGAAGTTAGGATGATCTTTCTCCAGGTAATCGCCAATGTAGATAATGTGATCGCCACCAAAATATTCCGGTTTGAGGAAGTTGGTGTGCTCGACCAACGACAGGAAAGGATAATCTGCCTGTTTGGGGATGTTGTACCAATAGTAACCCTCAGGTGAAAGGGCGTGCTTCAGCGAAAGGGTCATCACCACTGCACCCATATGGTTGAGTTTGAGCAGCTCACCCAGGTAATCCGAAGGCAACTCAGGGGCAAGTTTCGCCATCAGACCTGGCGCAAGCGTTACCAGAACCTGGTCAAAGTGTTCAACCTGGTCCTCGCTGATCAGAACATCCAGCCCGCCAGTTTCGTTTTTGCTAATTTTTTTTACTGCTGTTGCATAGCGAATATTTACCCCATCATCGATCAGCTTTTGGGCAAACTTATCGGCAAAGCGCTGGAAGCCGCCTTTGAAAGTGCCCAGGCGGGTTGTGCGCACATGCAGTCTTGCCCACATCCAGGCCATATTGACTTTATCAGACCAGTTTCCGCCAAATTTGCCATCCAGCATGGGTTTCCACATGCTCTCAAACACCTTGTTGCCAGCCCATTTGCGCATCCAGGCATCTGTGGTCACTTTTTCCAACGGTTTCCAGTTTTTTGTAAAGCGCAGATAAAGCCCCACCAGTCCAAAACGGATCTTGTTGATGCCCCAACCCAAACCGGGGTACATGATGGCAGCGGGAATTGAATCGAATGGGTAAAACTTACCCTTAAAATACATGACACTGATCGGCCTGGGGAAAAGCACCTCGTCCGACCAGCCTAGCTCTTCAATTAAACCCAGCAAGTGCGAATCAGTCTGGAACCAGTGGTGGTAAAACCGCTCGACAGACCAATCCCACGCAGGCTCCTTGAAACCGGAAGCCAAACCACCCGGGATATCGCCCGACTCGAAAATAGTTACGTCATGCCCAGCTTTTCTCAAATCCAATGCGGCGCTCATTCCAGCAAATCCGGCACCGATCACGGCGATTTTTTGTTTATTATCTGTCATTCTTTCTCCTCGAGTTACTCAGCCTGGTTGGCGTCCTCGTCTTTGTATTCTTCCTGGATGCTTTTCAGATCGGTAGTCAGGCCAAAGCCTTCCTTCACAAAGAAGAATGCCCCGACCAATGTCACAGGCAGCCATAAGGCTACGCGCAGAAGCAAGGCGTAACTGAGCGCGTTTTCCGGGCTGACACCAAACAATTCCATCATCGATTTTGTGGCAGCATCAAAAGTACCCAACCCGCCCGGTGCTGCCGGTACGAGCAGAACCAGGTTCACGATCCCGACGATCATCAGCAAGCTTTGGAAGGTCAAGTTAAGACCCATTGCCTTCATCACGCCCCAATACAGCCCGGTTTCAATGACCCAGATCAAAACCGATTGGAACATGACCAATAACGACTGCAGCGGTGATCGCAGCACCCGCAAGCCGTCGATAAACTTTTCGACAATTCCACTCAGTTTATCGCGAAGCTTGGTTGGCACGAGATGGTTGATCACCCAATTGGTAACAACCTGCATCTTTTCAGGCAGCAAAACCATGCCGATAAAAACCAGTAAAATCAAGCCGAAAATCAGCCCAACCCAAAATGCACTGGTTTCGATGATCCCAACCCACTGGCTGTTGGGTGCAAAATTGATCAGTTGCCCCAGGTTGAGCAGTACCAGTGCCATAATCGCGATTCCATCAAAAAGGTGCTCCACGATAATGGTCGCCAGGGAAGCCGAGATAGGGACTTCTGCCTTCTTGCGCAGCAAAACTGTTCGCAAAAGATCGCCAGCCCGCGCCGGGTAAATATTGTTTGCCATGTATCCAGCAGAAAGGATTGGGAATAGTTTAACCAAGGAGACCGATTTCATCGGCATAAGTAAAACCTGCCAACGCCAGGTGCGCACGAACAAGGTCACAAAGTAAGCACCGATCCCCAGGGCAACATAAGTCAGATTGGCAGCTTTTAACTGTTCCCAAACCAGGGCGAAATCAACTTTGCGAAAAGCGAGCCATAAAAAAATGGCACTGATCAGTAAACCTGCCCAGATATGCCATCGTTTAATCTTCATGCCCTCGATTGTACCTTATTTGCAGAGGCAATCCTAACTTGTTGTGGAGGAACTGCATTACTGGCTATTAGGTGATAGTTGACTCCTTATATCACCACCTATAAAGCCCAAGTTCACGAGCCATAAATATATAATTAGACGTACCTAAACGAGCTGATTATGACAAAAGATCAACTACGCGCAGCAATTTATGGTCACGCCGTGGGAGATGCGTTGGGGTTGCCAGTACAATTCAAACCACATTATAGTGAATACTACTCCGAGGAGTCTTCTTTTGGGTAAAGTTCTTTCGTCCTGCGCTGTAATTCCCGCCGTGATAAGAAGACCTTGTGTCCACACGTCAGGCATACCAGCCCGATATCAGCGCCAATTCGCACAACCTCCCATTCGTAACCCCCACAGGGGTGAGCCTTGCGCAAACGCACTCTGTCACCAACTTTGATGTCGCTAAGCATGGCGGGATTATATCATCGCCATGATATAATTTTTTCCTGTATAAGGTCGATCCGTTGCAGCATAGGCGCATCATAATGAATCTGAATCCAGCCACTCTTATCTCCCGTGTGATCACACTGATCATCGCACTCTCTGTGCACGAATTTTCACACGCCTTTGTCGCCACACGCTTTGGCGACGACACACCCCGCCGGGCTGGTCGCCTGACGCTCAACCCGCTGAAACATCTTGACCCGATCGGCTCCCTCATGCTCATCCTGGTCGGATTTGGCTGGGCAAAACCGACGCCGATTGACCCCTATGTAATCCGCCAGCATAACAAAGCGGGAGTAATGCTCACCTCCATCGCCGGTCCTGTCTCCAACCTGCTCATGGCAGTCCTGGCTGCCTTCCCCTTGCGCTTAGGTTTGTTCCAGGCGTCTTACCAGATGAGCGGCATCTTCCCAACGATTGGCTACTTTTTGGTGGAATTTATCTACACCAACGTCGCCCTTTTCCTGTTCAACATGATCCCTTTGGCACCGCTGGATGGTGAAAAAGTGCTGGAATTTTTCCTGCCCAACAGCTGGCAAGGTGCTCTGCAAGCCATCCGCCAATACGGTCCCTTTGTTTTGCTTGCCCTGGTCTTTCTGGGACCTTTGATCGGTTTTGACCTTTTTGGAACCATAATTCGCCGTCCACTGATGGCGATTGTGAACTTCCTGATTGGCGGCTAAAAGGCTCAAGTGGCTTACTATTGTTATATGGTCTTATGTTCAAATGGCGGCTACTACACCGGTTGGACCACAGACCCCATTCGCAGGCTTAAGCAGCATAACGCCGGGTTGGGTGCACGCTATACTCGTATGAACAGTCCCTGTCAGTTGGTTTACATAGAAGAAGTTGCCGATCGCAGCACTGCCCTGAAACGTGAACTCCAAATCAAAATGCTCAAGCACCCCAAAAAAGTTACACTCTGCGCCAATGCCACACTGAACATCCTCTCCCAATTTTCTGTAGACCCATCCCCGGAAGAATAACCTCAGTCACTTCAAAAGGTCGATTACCGCAGCAGCAAACTGCTAATTGCATATCACACACCCTCTGAGCCTGAATCCATAAGGTATACTTTAATTAAACAATCCTCGACAATCCTGGAGGGATTATGACAAGTTATCTATTCTTCTCATTATTTGGGGTTCTCCTCCCAACATTTTTCGCACAAAAGCAAACGACCAACTGGCTCACTATCGTAATTGGCATCATCTTGATTCTTTCGTTAGCTGGACTGTTGGTTTGGCTTTACACCACCGGAAAGCTGCAGCAGTGGTATCAGGCTGGCACCCAAAGCGGCAAGTGGCGCATCCAGGATCTCCAGCTTTCTAATGAAGCTAAAAAGATTGAAAAGTTCAAAATCACCCAGATTGAAGAACTTGGTCAAAAGGCCTGGCAATCCCGGGTGAGCGACCCTGCCTATGCTCAGGCTTGGGCTGACATCGAAGCCGTCGAGAGACAAATTGATGCTATCAAAGACCACTCGCGCACCCTGCAGGATAATCTGAACCGGCTCACTTCTGAAAGCGAGAACCTCACACTCGATTTTGACAACAAAATTTCCCAGGTGGAACTGCAGCGCAAAGACGCTGAGACCAAGCTGAACCAGGCGCAGTCTTCCTTGCGCCAGTTGGAATCCGATATTGATTCCCTCGCTAGCGAAAAGGGCAGTTTGCAGCGTGAGATCAAAGCCACCCGCAGTGATCTGATCAACACAGAAGGGTCGGACGAACCTGACCGAGACCAAATAATGAGCGGTCTGAAATCACGGCTGGATGGCCTGGTCTCACAATTATTGGAAGTGAGCAATGATGAGCCCGAGCTGGCTGGCAGGATCCCCACTTTTCAGTCTGAGGTACTTGCACTGAACACCCAGGTAAATGAGCTTTCAGACCAGGTACGCCAGCTTGAGGGGCAGAAGGCACAGGAGTTGGAACCGCTTAACCTTCAGGTTGAAGCACTTGAAAAGCAGCTGCGCACCAAAAGTGAAGAGATCAAGGATCTGGAAGAGAAGATGGGCCCTATGATCAAATCCCTTGGTTACCAGGTGGATAGTGCCCGACCTGCCTCGGAAGGATTACAGGAGAATTACACCCAGCTGGATGCCACCTACCAAAAGCTGGCAGCAACCACCCAGGAACGTACCGATATCAGCACGAAAATGGATGAGTTGGACAAAACTGCTTCGCGGAATTTTTATTTATTGGTATTGCTCGGACTGGTTGTGCTGGTACTGGCAATTCTGCTGATCACCGGCGTGCTATAAGCAATTGCCCGATGAGCTCGATTGAAGAGACCCTCTCCCAACTGAGCCTGGAGGAGAAGTGCGCCCTGGGCTCAGGGCTGAATACCTGGTGTACCAAGGCAATCCCTCGTCTGGGTATTCCATCTCTTCTCCTCCATGATGGACCTCATGGTCTGCGCAAGCAACCTGACGCCTCCGACGCACTCGGATTGGCCAAAAGCATTCCCGCGACCTGCTTCCCAACAGCTGCCAGCAGCGCCTGTTCTTTTGACCGTGAACTGCTCTGGCAGGTAGGTGCAGCTTTGGGTAAAGAAGCCATCAGGCAAAATATTGATATCGTCCTGGGACCGGGCATCAACATCAAACGCTCACCCTTATGCGGTAGAAATTTTGAATACTTCTCTGAAGATCCCGTTCTCAGTGGTGAGTTGGCGGCAGCCTATGTGCAAGGCATGCAAGCCCAGGGGATAGGCACAAGCGTCAAACACTTTGCCGGCAACAGCCAGGAGTTTTGCCGTATGATCAACAACTCCCAGGTCGATGAGCGTGCCCTGCGTGAAATCTACCTCAAAGCCTTTGAAATCGTTGTGCGCAAAGCCCAACCCTGGACGATCATGCCCTCCTACAACCGCATTAATGGCGTTTATGCCTGCGAGAATAAGGATCTTCTCACCAAAATCGCACGAGAAGAATGGGGGTTTGAAGGGTTATTCGTCAGTGACTGGGGTGCCGTAGATGACCGTGTGGCGGCCGTGAAGGCAGGGCTGGACCTGGAGATGCCATCCAGCGAAGGCTATCGGGACGCACAGTTGCTTAAAACGATTAAAAAGGGCCGCATAGCGGAACGGAACCTGGATCGGGCTGTAAAAAAGCTGCTCGGGTTGATAGAAAAGTGTCATGAAGAGAAAGCCATTCCTTCAGAAAACATCTACCAGGAGAATCATCAGTTAGCACGAAGAGTTTTGGCTGAATCAGCCGTCTTACTGAAAAATGAAGACTCTCTCCTTCCATTGAACTCAAATATGGATGTTCTGATCGTCGGGGAGTTAGCCCAAAGTCCGCATTATCAGGGTTCGGGCAGCAGCCGGGTCAACCCCATGATTCTCACCAATATCACACAGGCAGCATCAGCACGTGGTCTGGA
>DHUW01000009.1:8434-14801 GCA_002409365.1 Anaerolineaceae bacterium UBA5224
CTGAAGCCATCCAGGCAGCTGAGGGGAAAGAGGCTGTGGTTGTCGTGGTTGGTCTGACCGAAGACGACGAAGCTGAGGGTTATGATCGCCAGCACCTCGATTTGCAGCCTGTTCAAAACGAGCTGATCGCTGCGCTTGCCAAAGTCAACCCAAATCTGGTGGTGGTTTTGCAAGGTGGCGGAGTTGTCAGGCTGCCCTGGCTGGATGAAATCCGTGCCTTGTTTTTTGTCGGGTTGGCTGGGCAAGCTTTCGGCGAAGGCTGCCTTGATTTGCTCCTGGGGCAGGCAAACCCCAGTGGTAAACTGGCTGAAACCTGGCCGCTGGCTCTTGAAGATGTTCCTTCCAGCGTCAGCTACGGGCAGCGTTACAACACGCCCTACCTCGAAAGTATCTTCGTTGGTTATCGTTATTACGACAGCGCAGGCAATGCGGTTCGATTCCCATTTGGTTATGGACTCTCCTATACACGATTCGAATTTGAGAGTTTGGACGTCTCCTCCGAAATTCTTCATCCTGGCGATATGCTTTTGCTCAAAATTAAAATCCGTAACACTGGGGATAAAATGGGCAAAGAAGTGGTACAGATCTACGCAAGTGCACCTGGCAGCCCAAATTTCAAACCAGCAAAAGAACTCAAAGGATTTAGTAAAGTTGAACTGCAGCCAGGTGAGTGCAAAGAAGTTGAGATCGCATTGAGTTACCAGGATTTTGCCTTCTGGAATCCGGAAGGGCATGCCTGGCAGGTGGAGGGAGGTATTTATGAAATCAGGGTTGGCGACAGCAGCCAGAATCTGCCGTTAAGCGTACAGATTCAGCTTAAAGCATCAATAGCGATCCAATCTCCTGATTTCCGCATTTCAAGTCCGCAATACTATCAATTGCCACAAGACCCGGGTGATTTCAGTCTGGAACAGTTTGAAAATCTGCCGGGTTCGGTGAGGTTCACCGAACCACTGGGCGTTACGGGCAGCTTTGACCTCAACTCAACCCTCTGGGAAGCCCAGGGCACCTGGCAAGGTCGCCTGGTTTACAAATATGCGATGAAAGCTGCCGAGCGCCTGATCGTTAATACCAACGATAATACGGGCAATGCCCGCCGCACAGTCGAAGCATCAACCATGGACGCGCCTTTGCGCTCCTTTGTCATGGGCGGCATCCCTATGGACGTTTCCATTGGCATGTGCCACATCCTGAATAAACGATTTTTGAAAGGCTTTTGGTATTTGCTAAAAGGCTTGTTGCCAGGTAAAAACCCTTAATGTTAGCGCCACTGTCGCTAGTGCTCCTACGCAAGGACAGAATGAAGAATTAACCCTCCAGTAGGATCGTCACCGGGCCATCGTTGCACAATTCCACCATCATATGAGCACCAAAGACGCCCTGTCCAGTCGTCACTCCCAACTTGCGTAATTTTGCGGTAAAAACATCCACCAAAGGTTCAGCGATTTCTGGCTTGCCAGCGTACACGAACGAAGGTCTGCGCCCCCGGCTGGTGTCAGCATAAAGCGTAAATTGGGAGACGACAATTGCCTCACCGCCCACATCAAGCAGGGAAAGGTTCATCTTGCCGGCATCATCCTCGAAAATCCGCAACTGGGCACACTTTTCTGCCAGGACTTCTGCCTTGGCAATGGTATCCTCCGATCCGACCCCCAACAAGATCACCAAGCCCTTACCAATCGAGGCAACTACCTCATCATCAACACTCACTTTTCCGAAACTGACTCTCTGTAAAACGGCTCGCATCAGTAAAGGCTCCTCGTTCCGCGTTCAATATAGCCAGGCCAGGTGAAGTTTTCGTCGAAATCAACTTCAACTATCTGGCAATAATCGATTCTACCGGGGTTATAAAATTGCTTGATAACATAGACATGACAAACAACGATCACTTTGTCCAGATATAAATAAGGGTGAAGGGCGGCATATGCCCGCTTGGCAACCTGGTCATAACCCTCCCAATGCAGTGTGGCACCTTCTTTGCGAACACCTTTAAATTGGCTGACCTCTTTAATCGCTGCCAGGGTATCTTCCAGATTCTTATTTTCATAATGGGTATCGATAAGCCATTCATGCAGGTCAAAAGCAACATCGATCTTCAAACCTGTCACACGTGAAATGATTGCCGCGGTTTGCAAAGAACGCGTATAGGGAGAGCTGATGATCAGTTGGCTGCCTTTCAGGCGGGGGTCAAGGGCAACCGCTTCAGCTTGCTCAACTCCCAGCTTGGTGAGTGGTGCGAACTCGCGAGCGGGACCTTTGAATCCTTTGCCTTCTGTTATTGAATAATCTTGTTGTCCGTGCCTGATCATGACTAAATGCATAATTTGCCTCGGATCAAGTTTACCAAGATTATCGAAAAGTTAGCGTCTTATATGTATGGGTGGGTTTTCCCCGGGTCGCTGTGCTGTCTTAGGCTCCGACCTTCGTCCCGCACTCCGGACAAAACTTTGTGTTCGGGTCAAGCTTGGCACCGCACTCTTTGCAAAAAACTACCTGCAGAATCTTAGCGCCGCATTCCGGGCAAAACTTGGTCTTCTCACCCAAAGCCGCGCCACATTCAGGGCAGGTTGCCCGAACACCTTCCCGCCAACTCTCTTCCTTCAACATAGCCCGATCATCTTCTGCCATTTTTGAGTGAGCCCAAATCTCTTCAACTGTCCGGCTGGATTGCGCCGCTGCCATCTCAACCCCTAAATCAGGTGAGCAATTTTTACATAGACCCTTGCTGGTATTCCAGCATTTCTCCCGGCAAACCCAGGCTGAGCAGCGCGGGCATTGCACAAAATCGCCTTTCACTTCGGCCGCAGCTTTAATGAAGGAACTGTCATGGTCCTTTTCCCAGGTTGCACTTTTCGCCCGTTCGCCAAGCGTGGAGGCATGACTAAAGATACCGCCAAACATACTGCTGGCAGTGTCCAGTGCGCCACTGATCTTGCCAATCGCATAGGGCTGAAATGAGGTGCGATAACCAGTTCCACAGCGGTCACACTTAAATTCAAACTGGAATCCTTCATTGGTCGAGAGGTCGTCATAATTGCTGGTAAATTCAATTTTGGTCATAAGAAAAACTCCACGTGTTCAGAATAGGCTGTCATATAAGGGCAATTTGAAGAGTCTTGATGGCAAAAATCATACCACAGGAGAGATAAAAACAACATCTATCCAACGAGGAAACCAAATCAGGCAGTGTATAATAAATTTTATGAATTTATCATCATTACCACCTGCCCATCTTGTCAATACGCAGGAAACTCTTAGCCACATGGTGGCAGATCTGAAAAAACACCCCTCGATTGCCGTCGACACTGAATCCAACAGTCTGCATGCGTACCAGGAACGGGTCTGCCTGATCCAGATTTCCATACCGGGGGCTGATTACCTGGTCGATCCATTCCCAATTCAAGACATGAGCCCTCTGGGCGAGGTTTTCGCCGACCCTTCTATCCAAAAAGTATTCCACGCCGGCGATTATGACCTGACCACCCTCAAACGTGATTTTGGTTTTGATTTCGTGAACATTTTCGACACCATGCTGGCGGCTACCGCCCTGGGAGAGCCCTCCATTGGGCTGGCGGCTTTACTGGATAAGTATTTTGACATCCAACTCGAGAAGAAGTACCAACGTGCCGATTGGGGCAAGCGCCCCCTCGATCCCGAAATGTTGGTTTACGCCCAGGGTGATTCGCATTACCTCTTGCAGCTTCGGGATCTACTCGTTGAAAAATTGAATGAAACCGATCGTTTGGCGTTAGTCCTTGAAGACAGTGCCGAGCTCGCCCGGATCACATTGCCGATGAAGGACCACGAAGAGGATATCTGGAAGGTAAAAGGTTCGCAGGATCTCAAACCAAGTGCCTTGAGCCTGCTCAAAGGACTCAATCATTTGCGTGAAAGAATTGCACAGCAGAGAGATGTACCGCCCTTCAAGGTCTGCTCAGATAAGGCGATGGTCGAAATCGCCACCACGCAGCCACATTACCTTGAAGAACTTAGCTTGCTTCCTTCTGTGTCCCTTTCCATGATCAGGCGATACGGAAAACATATTATGCAGGTTATCAAAACATGGCGCGAGAATCCGCAACCAGTCGTCCCTCGCAAAAATCACCGTCTGAGTGACCGCGAGCTGAAACTTCGCGAAAAACTGGCAGAATGGCGTAAAGAAGCTGGCGAAAAAGAGGGTATTCCCTCCAATGCGGTACTCTCACGCGATCTGGTGGAACTGCTTGCCCACCAGGATCCTCAATCTGATGAGGAGTTGGCGCAGGTCATGCGCGATTATCCCCATCATTACCAGGAGTACGGAACAGACATTCTGACTCTGACGAAAAGGAATAACTAATGAAACTGACAATCTTTGGCGCAGCTCAAACTGTTACCGGGTCCATGCACCTGGTCGAACATAATGGAAAAAAGTTATTGCTTGATTGTGGCAGCTACCAGGGCAAGCGTGATGAATCGTACCGCATTAACCAGAATTTCCCCTTCGATCCTGCTGAGATTGATGCGATGATCCTCAGCCATGCTCATATTGACCACAGTGGAAATATTCCCAACCTGGTCAAGCAGGGCTTTACGGGTCCAATTTATGCGACCAATGCCAGCGTCGATCTTGCTGACATCATGCTGCGCGATTCGGGTCATATCCTGGAAAATGATATCAAGTACCTCAACAAAAAACGCCGCAAACAAGGCTTGCCCAGCCTGGAACCGATTTATACACAAAAAGACGCTCTTATGGCGATGCCCCAATTCCGATCGCTTTGGTACGATGAAAAAAAAGAGGTCATTCCCGGTGTGATCGCTCAACTGGTTGAAGCAGGTCATATCCTTGGCTCTTCAGCCGTGGTTCTCGATTACCTTGACGAAGCTGGCAAACCAAAACGGTTTTGGTATTCGGGCGATGTCGGCAGGTACGATGTGCCGATATTGCGTGACCCTGTCCTCCCCAGCGAAGCCCAGACTGTGCTGATGGAATGCACTTATGGCGATAAACCTCATGAGAGCATGGATGAGGCTTATGATGAATTTATTGATGCAGTACGGCGTACCGTCAATCGGGGTGGAAAGATCATCGTGCCCGCATTTGCCATTGGTCGTACCCAAAATCTGACCTATTTTCTCAGCCAGGCGATTGAGAACGAAGAAATTCCGGATATCCCTGTGGTGGTTGATAGCCCCTTGGCAGTAAGCGCCTCCGATTTGTATCGCAAGCACACTGAATGTTTTGATGACGAGACCTGGCAATTCATTGCGGAACACCGCATGCACGGGTTGGATTACTCCAATATCATTTACACGCGCACCGTGGATGAATCCAAGGCACTCAACGATTGGCATGAGCCCATGATCATCATCTCAGCATCAGGCATGGCGGAAAACGGGCGTATCCTGCATCATCTGAAAAATAATATCGAAGACGGGCGCAATACCATCCTGATCATCTCCTGGCAGGCGGCTGATACCCTTGGGCGGAAACTGGCAGACCAGGAACGCAAGGTGCGCATCTTTGGTGAGGAATATTATCGCAAGGCTGAGGTGGTAACTATTGGTGGGTTGAGTGCGCATGCAGGGCAAAACTTGCTGGTCGACTATGCCTTATCGAGCAAGGATACACTCGAGAAGCTGATCCTGTATCATGGCGAAGAAAAGGCGGCGACTGCTTTGATCGATAAACTCGCCGAACACATCGACCTGCCCGTGCCTGTTTATGCAGAAAAAGGGCAATCGTTCGAATTGTAGAAAAAATCTGTCATCCTGAGTGCAGCGAAGAACCTTTTTCAGCCAACGGCAGAGCCTTTCGAAGCAGACTTCGTATCGCAACAAATGCTCAGGATGACCGTTACATTTGATAATTCCTCGGGTATAATTGCTTTCCTGTTCGGAGAGATGCCGGAGCGGTTGAACGGGGCGGTCTCGAAAACCGTTATAGGTCTCGTACCTATCGTGGGTTCGAATCCCACTCTCTCCGCTCTTTTTGTTAATGAAGAGTACTCCTTATGATCCAGCTAAGTGAACTTGACCAGACCTGGAAAGGCAAAAATTTCCTTTTTCGTTACACTACATCCTGCCACTACAAGGTAGACATTTCGAACAACCCAGGGGAAATCAAAATTCACCTCAAGCGGGAAGCATTTCCAGAACCTATTACCAAAAATTTTGAGAGCAGTCTCTATTCCGACTGGCTGATCAAGCCACAGGTTTTCGGCGCTTTTGAAGATGGTGAATTGTTCGGTTTTATTGAGCTCTCCCTTGAAGACTGGAACCACCGCCTGCGTATCGCCAACATTTGGGTGGATGCAGCGCATCGTTACCAGGGCATCGGTAAGCAATTGATTGCCAAAGCCATCGAAACCGCCAAAGCCGGAGG
>DHUW01000009.1:15034-18165 GCA_002409365.1 Anaerolineaceae bacterium UBA5224
CAGTCCTGCGGATTTGAACTCATCGGTCTCGACACTACTCATTATCAGAATGACGATATCCAGCGCGGTGAAGTGCGTCTCGAGTTTGGAATGATCGTCTAAATTTTACGCTCAAGCTCCCATCCTTCTCCAGAGGAGAAGGTCGAATATCCCGGGAGAACAGTGAGCGAGGGTGGATGAGGTGATCAGTCTCATACCTCTTCAATAGAAAAGATTATTTCGCCGCCGTGGTTTGCGGTGGTAAGTAGGGTTTGATCACACCAACGCTCATTTTTTCAAACAGAAGCGGGCTGCCCCAGCTTACCCACAAACCAATTAACGCATAACGCACAAACCTCAAAACCATACCAGGCAAACTGATATCGTCAGGGAAGAGCGCGCCCAGGCCAGCATACAAAACAATCACACCGGCCATCCCGATCAAGTAACGAACGATCTTTTGCCATGTTCCATGGTTACTCTGAAGGATTCCCTTCTGGTGCATCAGGAGCACAAAACCGCCCAGGAACCCCAGCCACAAACCGGCAAGGGTTAGGCTAAATTCCAGATTCATTGGATCGATCGGACCTGCCCTTTGAACCCATTCCGCTGGTAGTTGCCAGCCGGGTGAAAGAGCCCTGACCAACACAGGCAACAAGATCATTAAACCAGAAGAAAGCGCGACCATGAGCAGCTGAAATTTCATCGGCATATTCATGAGATTTTTGCCAAGCTTGGTCATATTCCGTGCCAAAATCCACACGAGCAGCAAACCCACAGTCCAGCCCAAGAGGACATCACTAATGAAATGTACCCCAAGGGCAATCCGGGAAAAGCCAATCAGGAAGATCATTATCCCCATCACCCATTTCGCCCAATCCTGCCGGATCTCATGGGCAGTCCAGCCCCAAACAGCTGCTGAGTTCATGGCGTGCCCTGATGGCAGACCGAATGAATTATGTTCGGCACCAGCTGTGATCTTATCACTCAGCCAATAAGGTCGCGGGCTTTTAATAATAATTTTGATAAAACCGTTACCAAAGCCTGAGAGGAGCAAGACTGCTCCGATCCGCATACCGACCAATGCATCCACGCACCAGTAAATCATGGGCATTACGAGCAAGTAAAGAGTCTGGTCTCCCAGGTAGGTGATCGCAAGCCAGATGGGTTGCAGGTTTTTCAGGGTATTTTGCAGCGCTTCAATAATTGGTAACTCGATTTGATGAATCAATATGAAACCTCCAGACCCTAATTCGAAATTAATAGAAATTGAAAGTATTTTCCAATCCTAACAATTAAGGACACAAAATACGCAATACTTACATTACAAAATTAAAAATGTTTAAGTTTTCAGGCAAACTATGAATATTATTTCCTTTCATATTTCTTATCCATTTCATTGTTGCTTTTTACATATAATTCCTCTGCTATTTTATTAACTTCAGTAATATCATTATCTGATAATGCATCGATTTTTCGGGTTGCCAGTTCCTTTTCGAATTCATTTTTAATTTTATATTGAGAGATCTGATGACCATTCGTTTCATCATCATTTCTTGCATCTCTCGCAAAACCTTTTAGCATTTCTATATCATTCGAATAAATAAGCTCAATTAGTTTTGCTCTGTATTCAAGATCTGCTGTTTCCATATCCTGGTAAGTTTTATTATCAAGAATGTGTTGAGCCTCATGCTTTAATAAACTCACTTGAAAAATTCCCCCTTCAAAGTCATATTTTCCAGCATTGCAGTTAATAATTCCATCTTTGCCTGCCCAGCCGCCTGTTCCAGTGACCCCTTGTGAGATAAAATCTAGCCAGCTATTGGAGATGAAACCACTATTGATCCGAATAGTATATTCTTCATGACTGAACGGTAACTCCACATCAAAGGTCTTCAGATAGCTATCCTGCCAAATATAGGGTCCATAAAATCCAGAGGTATCACCGCCTAAAAAGGAATATCCGTTTTTTTCGAATATGGGTCTCACATACTTGTCTTCAATGTCATCATCAAAATTAAGATTCTCAATTTCAAGGACTTCTTGATCAATATTTAATATTTCAATAAAGTCCTGGGTCATAGTGGCAGTTGCTATGTTTCTATCGATCTTTAAATAAAAAACATTTCGATAATATTTGTGATACACCTTCAACAGATCATTTAGTTCTTGATTATCAGTGAGATCTTCGTACTGCTCGCTTTCGAAAACAGAAACATATCTCTTATATTCTTCCTGCTTTTCTGGTATTTGTTGTAAGTAATTAATTACACCTTTGATATCGTGATTACTTATGTATCGCAGAAATTCTATCTTGTTGTATTCCATAATTTATTAATAGTTAAAATTTACCTTTGCCATGATTATGACTTGAGACCCGAATCAGGGTTGGCAATAATTATAGCCAGTCTCGACAGTTCAACATCGTAAACTCATACGTACGGATAGGCTTTGGTCCATACGCTGAGCCAGATGAGGTAAATCTCTGCGGTGAGAGCAAGCCCCCACTGTACAGAGCAAGCCTCCATCATCCATAACAAACCTATACCTCACTGCGCAAGCCACTCACAGCGTCCTTTGTTATAATAACGATAACACGACTTTTTCACACACCAGGAGGCTCACCCAATGTCCGGTCCCAGAGAAATCCACGCCCCAACAGGCACACAACTCACTTGTAAAAACTGGCTGATCGAAGCCGCATACCGCATGATCCAAAACAACCTTGACCCCGCTGTCGCTGAAGACCCTGACAGGCTCGTGGTTTATGGTGGGCGTGGTCAGGCTGCCCGCTCATGGGAGGCATTCGACGCCATCCTGGCTTCATTGAAGGATCTCAACGAAGACGAAACCCTGTTGGTGCAATCCGGCAAACCGGTCGGGATTTTTAAGACCCACACAGACGCTCCGCGCGTACTGATCGCCAACTCAAACCTGGTCCCCCATTGGGCGACCCAGGAACACTTCGATGAGCTGGCAGCCAAAGGGCTCATGATGTATGGTCAGATGACCGCCGGTTCGTGGATCTATATCGGTGCGCAGGGCATTTTGCAGGGCACTTACGAAACCCTGGGCTCGCTCTCCCGGCAGCAAGGATGGCCTTCTTTGAAAGGCAAGTTTGTGCTCACGGCAGGCTTGGGTGGCATGGGCGG
>DHUW01000009.1:18471-22647 GCA_002409365.1 Anaerolineaceae bacterium UBA5224
AAATCGATCGGACTGATCGGTAACGCTGCTGACGTGCACAGCGAACTGCTCCTGCGGGGTGTGATCCCCGATGTAGTCACCGACCAGACCTCCGCTCACGACCCGCTCTCTTACGTTCCCAGTGGTATGAGCCTGACTGCGGCTTACCAATTACGCAAAGATGATCCGCAAAAATACATCGAGCTTTCCCTCAAGACCATGGCAAAGCACGTGGGAGCCATGCTTGGTTTCCAGGCGAAGGGCGCGATTACTTTTGATTACGGCAACAATATTCGCCAGCGCGCTTTCGACCAGGGCGTCAAAAACGCTTTCGACTTCCCTGGTTTCGTGCCGGCTTATATTCGACCGCTCTTCTGCGAAGGCAAAGGTCCCTTCCGCTGGGTGGCGCTTTCCGGTGACCCGGAAGATATCTACAAGACAGACGAAAAACTAATCGAGCTCTTCCCTGAAGATGAACATTTGCATCGCTGGCTCAAGATGGCACGTGAACAGGTGCCCTTCCAGGGGCTGCCCTCCCGAATATGTTGGCTGGGTTATGGCGAACGCGACAAAGCCGGGTTGGCGTTCAACCAAATGGTTGCCGATGGCATCCTGAAAGCGCCGATCGTGATCGGGCGCGACCACCTGGATGCTGGCTCTGTGGCTTCCCCCAACCGCGAAACCGAATCCATGCGTGATGGCACAGATGCAGTCAGTGACTGGCCGATCCTGAACGCCTTGCTCAACACTGCCAACGGTGCCACCTGGGTCAGTTTCCATCATGGCGGTGGTGTCGGCATCGGCTACAGCCAGCATGCCGGTCAGGTAATCGTTGCCGATGGCTCCCCCGAAGCTGCCAAACGCCTGAAGCGCGTTCTGTTGGGCGACCCCGGCATGGGTGTGATTCGTCACGTTGATGCCGGTTACCCTGAAGCTATTCGGTTCGCCAAAGAACACGGCGTCAAAATTCCCATGATGCCCAAAGAGTAGGGATGAAATCCAGGCGGATCTTCTTTTTTTCACTCGCAATCGTCCTGGGAATTGCTGCCGGATTGGCTTTAGGCTGGCTGGTGATGCCGCCGAAAGCCCCCAGCAATGCGATCATGAAAATGCTGCGGGTGGATTACAAGACCGACCTGGTGCTGATGATGGCTGAGCACTTCCAAAACAATCCTGATACCCTGCTGGTATTGGAACAGTTGACTAGAGTCAGTTATGAAGACCCACTCAGCCTGATAGGAACCAGCCTGGCCTATGCCCGCCAGATTGGCTACCCGGCTGAAGATCTGCTGCTGATTGAAAACCTGCTCAGCGGCATAGACCCTGCAGGTTATCAGCAATGGCTGGAGCAACAAGGGGCGAACTGATGGAAGCCAGACAAAAACAAACTCATTGGTACCTGCTGACTGGTTTGCTGCTTGGTCTGGCGATCGGGTTGGTTTTTTCGATCTTGGTTATGCCAGTTGAAAATGCTGACGCCCTGCCAGGCGAGCTAAGCCCGCAGGCAAAAGACGACTACCGGGCGATGATTGCCCTCGCATATGCAAGCAACCAGGACCTGGAAAGGGCATTAAGCAGGCTGGAGTTGCTCGAAGAACCCAACACAGTCGACCTGCTGACCGCCCAGGCACAAAACATGCTGGCAAGCGGGGGTTCTGAGACAGTCTCACGTGCGTTGGCAGAACTCGCCACGTATCTGAGCCAATACCTGCCTTCAACCCCATAGACCATCCGAGCAAAACGAGCCATAACGGCATAGCTTTTCGCTGAGAGGGTATCAGTTGATCATCGGCTAGGTTAAAAAAAGAGCGGAATCACCGCTCTTTTCTCTTTTGGTTAATATTTTTAATTCGGTTTTGGTGGTGGGATGGGCAGATCTGACTTGGGAGTACCCTGCCATTTGTCGCCCTCATCAATCAGCATGATGGGGATATCTTCCCAGACCGGATACTTGCGGTCGCAAGTTTTGCAGATCAGCCAGCTTTCGTTATAGAATTCCAGTTCACCGGCCTTATCTTTCACGCACACCGGACAGCGTAGTAAATCCAATAATTCTTGATTGATCACAAGTCTCTCCAATTCCTACTAATTAGATATCCTGTCAAAATTTTACCATAGCGTTACCGCATTTTAGGGGATATCTGTCCCTGGACCATAATTATAACCCGCTGGCCAGGCAACATAATCTGTGCGGATTGTGTCCTGGTAGGCAATTGCTCCATTGATTGTGACTGTACGATAGACCTCTACAGTAGCACCGTTAACCGGCCAGTCGGTCTGTCTGATCTCACCGGTAGCAAGTGTCGGGTCTTCACGATAGACAGGTTCCGGCGGCTCGGTTACATCGGTAATGCCTGTCGTCCACCAGTCAACCTGGCGGCCATCGCTGGTGGAGTAAAACTTCCAGGTCAGGGAAGTATCCGTGGGGTAGGTTTCCATCAACAGCCAATAAGGGGTGTCATTGCGGAATTTGAAATCAACCAGCGGCACATAAACCGTCGCGTCCAGACCAGCCAGGGCGTTATCAATACCGCCATTGGACATCTGCTCGTAATAGTAAACCCGGTAAGCATGAGGGTGGCGTTCGACGATCGGATATCCAGCAAAGAAAGCATTCCGAAAAACCGTCGTGCTTACCTGGCAAATTCCCCCGCCGATACCATCAACGGTTTGATCGCCAACAATGATCGGAGCTTCAGCGTAACCATTATCAAGGCTGATATCAGTCAGATATTCAGCCATCGAGAAAACTTCGCCTGGACCAACCAGGACACCATGAAAGCTGGCTGCGGACGCGCGAATGTTTTGTACACGGGCTGCATCAGAACCATAGAAATAAGAAGTGGTTTCTGCCACCAGCTCTGTGATACCCAGATCGGCTGCCTTGCTGTCATCTTTTACCGCCGGCTCTACCGTTTGCATCACGAGAGTGGCTTCATGCTCACCGCTCTGAATTTTCCGGAGAACACTGTCGACACTTTGTTCGATATCCAAAGACTTACCCACCACCGCACTGGCGATCACCTCCAGTTGGCGGGTGTCGTCATTGAACATCATACGGGCATTGACAGGGTCAACCTGCAAGCCAGGAGCGATACTGGAGATATAGGCGAGCAGTGCCGGACGGTTGACTGTCAGTGTGTATACACGATTACCTTGCTCTTCTTTTTGCTCGATCATGAGCAGGCTAGCCAGGTCCTTTGGTTCGATCGTCCAGGGACCTAATCCAGCATTTGGATCATCCGGTTTGATCGTAAACACCTGGCTCAGGATATTCTCAGCTAGTTTGGCAGTATCCTCTACATTGACAGTAGCGGGAGTATGCTCAACGATCACCATTGGTACAGTTCCGCTTTGCTGCAATAGCAAAAATGGCTCTATGTTTCTCAAAGTAGCCAGGATGTCTACAGTTCTGCCAGCCTGACCGTTGACAACTTTAACTTCCGTTTGATTCAAAGTGATGGAAGGTTCGATCAAGGCGACATTGGTTTTTTGCGCCAGGCTTTGCACGACCTCATAGGCTTTTGCCTGGTCATAAACAATGCCGGGGGTAATATCAATCCCTTCGCTCCGAGCCTTGAGCTGTTCACCCAAATTGACCATTGTGCCTTTTCCGCGTCCGATTGCAAACGCCTGGTTGGCGACCTCAACCGGGTCATAGGAAAATCCAAGAGCCTCAGGAGTGAAAACCCATTCATCCTGACCGTTATTGAGCCGAAGCTGACCAAAGCGTGCGTATGCCAGGTTTGTGTTCAGGCTGACCACTGCCTGCCCAAGGGTCAACCCTGAAAGGTCCACTCCAGTTACAGAAACACCCGGATAAATTTTGTCTGTATAGTCACTTTCGTATTTAGCAATGACCCCTGCCAATGAGAATGCTGCCAGCAGCAAGCCCAGACCAACAGCAAACAAAATTTGCAGCCGGATTGGATAAGCTCTGCTTCGCTTTTCTACTACTCGAACTGGGGTGGTGTTTTCATTGATTTTTGGTGCCATAATCTTGCCCTTAAGTTTGTTCGCTTTAAATTGCGATCGTGTTTTAGTTTACTATATCCTTAAAATTTAGTTCCTTTAAGATAAAACGTGTATTTTTAACTTAATTTAAGACGAAAGGAGGGCGGGAAGGTTCCAATGAAAGATGGTTTCGACAGCAAGTACACCTGTTTAGGAAAACCTGCCATGCTAGTCTGTCAATCA
>DHUW01000009.1:22916-43064 GCA_002409365.1 Anaerolineaceae bacterium UBA5224
ATTCCCTGCGGAGGAAAAACACCGAATAAGCTATAATCAAACATGGTCGTACATTGACCAAAAATGATGAAAAAAAATAAAAACCCCATTCGATACCTCCTGGTACTCCTCCTGGTAAGTGCACTCTTGCTGAGCGGCTTGCTCCAGGCGAAGGCTGAACCTTTGGTCCAGGGCGAGACCCCTTCGGTGGTCGAGACGTCTGTGCCGACCCTCAATCAGAATCTGTACTCACAGACCGCCACGCCCGGACTCAACGGTGAGATCCGCCACACAGTGCTGCCAGACCAGTTTCTTTATCACATTGTGCAGTTGTATGGGATTCCTTTGCAAGACCTGCTCAGCTTGAACAATCTGACGGAAGACTCACCGATCTACCCCGGTGATCAGTTGATCATTGTAAAGGGAGGTGAGACAAATCTCGGTCAGAGCACGCTCACCCCTGAATTAACCCTGCCCGCTACCACGCCGCAACCCAGTTCAACCGCACCTTTAGCCCTCCTGAAAGCTCCAGAAACAGAAGCAGAACCAACCCCAACGGTTGAAACGGGCTTTTTCCAAAGAGTGTTTTCCTCCAACGCCCGTTTTTTGGCAATAGGCGTCCTGGCACTGGTTTTGTTCGGGGTTGTACTCTTGATCATCAGCTCACGAAGAATTCGATAATCTGCCATATTTTTTAACAAAAGAGAGCAAGTGCTTGCGTGCTATAATTTTGCACTAAAGGTATAGACGTATGAAATTTTTAATCACAGGTGGAGCAGGGTTTATTGGTGCAGCACTGAGCAATCGGCTGGCGAGTCAGGGGCATCGGGTGCTTGTTCTGGATGACTGCTCGACAGGTGACCCAACTCAACTCTCCAAAGATGTACAGTTTACCAAAGGAAATATTTCCGACAAGACCTTGCTCTGGACACTTTTACAGGATGTGGATTGTGTCTATCATCTGGCTGCCAAGGTTTCCGTTCCGGAATCGATCTTGTTTCCCAGCAGCTACAATCATGTCAATGTCAGCGGCACCGTCACCTTGATGGAAGCCGTTCGCGATACCCGCGTAAGGCGCATCGTACTGGCATCTTCCGGGGCAATTTACGGCGATCAGACCCAAATTCCCTATAAGGAAACCTACGAAGTCAAACCTCGCTCCCCTTATGCTGTTTCAAAACTGGCAGCTGAACATTACGTCCGCACGATTGGTTATCAGGCGGGCGTAGAGGCAGTCTGCCTGCGAATTTTTAATGCCTACGGACCTGGGCAGCGCATTCCCGTTTCCCATCCACCGATCATCCCCAACTTTCTGAGAAATGCTCTCTCCAACAGCTCCGTAGTGATTCACGGTGATGGTAAACAAACCCGTGATTACATTTATATCGACGACCTGGTCAATGCCATGGTCAGCTCTGTCTCTGCTGTTGGAGTCGACCAGGAAGTGATCAATATTGGTTCCGGCGTCGAGACCAGCGTGCTCGAGTTAGTGCGCCTGGTACGCCTGGTGACAGGGAAGAAACCGGAAGAGATTTTCAATCCGAATAAATCCGGCGGAACAGAACGCATGTGTGCCGATATCAGCAAAGCCTACGAAAAACTTAATTTCCTCCCGTTGGTCCCCCTGGAAACCGGGTTACGCTTAACGATGGAAAAATACCCCAAGTCAAAAGCAGTTACCGATTAAATGCTGTACATTGAATTTTATGACCGTCCTGCAGAGCTTCTAGCTCCGGATCTTATCGGAAAGAAGTTGGTCCGTCTGCAGAATGGTAGGCGTTTGGCTGGGATCATCACCGAAACTGAGGCTTACATGGGAGAGGGTGATCTCGGCTCTCATGCCCATTTTGGCAAAACCAAACGCAACCAGGTGATTTTTGAGAAACCCGGAAAAGCTTATGTTTATTTTACCTATGGCATGCATTGGTTATTCAACATTGTTTCCGACTCCGTTGGAAAAGCCGGCGCCGTGCTTATCAGGGCAGTTTTCCCGGTGGAAGGGCTGGAGATCATGGCGCAAAACCGACCTAACCTGGCCAACAGCAAACAGTGGCTCAATGGTCCCGCCAAACTGGCCCAGGCATTTGGATTAGACGGCAGGATGAATGGCTACGACCTCACTCAACCTGACGGTGAATTGTTTCTTGAAGAGGGAATCAGCGTGCCAACCGATCTTGTGACAGTCGGGCCGCGAGTCGGTTTAGGGAAAACGCCTGAGCCGTGGAATTCAATACCCTTGCGTTGGGAGCTGGGTTGGGAGCAAGTCAAAGAATTGATTCAGAACGGTGTAAAATAGTTTTATGTTGTTTTCCAAGAAAAAAGACGGTCCAGCCTTTAACCCTGACACCACCCGGAGCCAGGTTACTTCTGTAATCGGACCAGGCATCAGCTGGCTGGGCGATTTGCGCGGTAAGGGTGGCGTGCGTATTGAAGGTACCATTACCGGTGAAATTGCTATTTCCGGGTTGATCGTGGTGGGAGAAACTGGAAAAGTTGACTGCAAGCAGCTTAAAGCAGATACTGTGATCGTGGCAGGTATAGTCAAGGGGAATATCACTTGTCAGAAACTCGAGATCCGTTCCAGCGGGAAAGTCTGGGGCGATGTGGTTACATCGTCATTCAGCAGTGAAGATGGTGCTTTTTTCCGCGGTCAGATGCGCATGGAAGAGCGGGTGGAACCCGTTGAACCCCCTGCCGAAATGACCCCCGAAGAAGATTCTTCAGAGAACTACACCCAACCAGTCATAGAAAATGAACAGTTTTAAGGGATGCAGATTTAAATATCCCACCGAATCGGAACAATAACCCGATCTTCTCGTGCAACGCAAGAATGGCAACACAATCCAAATTCGTGCTAATCGTTGATCAATTTTGCTTCGTGCGTTATCTCTATCCCGGCAAGAGCAGCCGATACAGGGCAACCGTCACTACTCGCCTGGGCGATCGCTTGAAACTCTTCATCTGAGATTCCCGGCACATCTGCTTTGATCACCAGGTGACTGCTCACAATTCGGGATTTGCCTTCAATTCGTCGCAAGGCGATACGGGCTGTGGTCTCAATTCTTTTCGGAAGGAAGCCTGCTTTCGTAAGTCCGGAACTTACTGACATTGCATAACATCCGGCGTGTGCCCCTGCCAATAACTCTTCAGGATTGGTGCCTTCACCTTCTTCGAAACGGGATGACCAACTATATTGGCCGACATAATCTGCAAAATGCATCGTGCCTTTGCCGTTCTTAAGATCTCCTTCCCATACTGCTGTTGCTGTTCTGTCTGCCATTTCTGTCTCCTTTTTAAGCACTTGATGATTTGATAATAACAACCTCACCCCATTGAGTCAAAATTATTGTAACGACATGTCCGTGAGTGTCAGCAATAATCTCTGTGTATTGGCGAAGGTCCCCTGATCTTGCCATCTGTTTGCGCAAGTGCCATTGAATGCAACGAATATTCGATCAAAGGCGGGTTTAGGACCTGTTCGAAAACACCACGGGTAAAAAAAAGCCGGTCAAATGACCGGCTTGTGATGCCAAAAACTAAAATTAGATCCAACCTCTTTGCTTCATCGCTTTGACAACTTTGTCGATTGCGACCATGTAGGCAGCATCGCGCATGTAAACATTCTTAGCCAAAGACATATTCAAGACAGAGCTGAAAGCGCTGGTCATCTTCTGATCCAGACGAGTGCTGACTTCTTCCTTTGACCAGTAGAAGTTCTGATCGTTCTGAACGCCTTCAAAGTAAGAAACCGTCACACCACCGGCGTTGCAGAGAAAATCAGGGATCAGGAATGTGCCTCTCTCAATCAACACCTTGTCAGCGTCGGGAGTTGTAGGACCGTTGGCAGCTTCTGCCAGGATTTTGACCTGTTTACTGATCTTATTGACCGTGTCACCAGTGATCTGACCTTCGAGCGCGGCTGGGATGAGCACATCCACATCCTTGCTGATCCAGGCATCACCATCTTCGATCTGATAGCCAGCTTCGCGGGCTTTGTCTTTGTTGATGGTCCCATATTGATCGGTGATGCTCTTCAGGAAGACCGGATCGATGCCATCTTCCTTGGCAAAAGTATACGATTTTTTGTCAATTCTGTCCCAGCAGGAAACACAAACGACTTTTCCGCCCAGGAACCGGTTGTAACCAATGGCTACAAATTGACCAACATTACCAAAACCCTGGATTGCTGCGGTTGTCGTCCCAGGGTCAATTCCGAGGTGTTTCATGGCTTCGCGGACTGTGAAAATTACACCAAAGCCAGTGGCTTCTGTTCGACCTTCTGAACCACCACCGCCCAAGGGCTTGCCGGTGATCACACCAGGAGTGTATTTGCCTACGATCGAAGAATATTCGTCCATCATCCAGACCATCATCTGGGCATTGGTACCAACATCGGGTGCCGGAACGTCTTGACGGGGACCGATGTTCTTCCAAATAGCTTTAACATAGCCACGAACAAGTCGTTCTTTCTCGCCGTCGGAGAGGGTTGAGGGGTCAACATCTACGCCGCCTTTGCCACCACCGAGTGGGATATCAGCAACTGCTGTCTTCCAGGTCATCCACATGGATAACGCGCGCACAGTATCAACCGTCTCGCCAGCAGCAAAACGCAAGCCACCCTTATTGGGACCGCGCACATCGTTGTGCTGCACGCGATAGGCCTGGAAAATACGTAGAGTACCGTCATCCATGCGAACTGGAACACGGAAATGGAATTCGCGCATTGGCCAGCGCAAAAATTCGCGCACGTCCTGGGCTAAATCAAGTTGGTCTGCAACCTTGTCAAACTGAGCTTGCGCCATCTGAAAAGCATTTGTACTACCTGTCATTAAACTCTCCTTTATTAGATTGGTTGGATTGTGTAAATAGAATAAAACGAGCGTAATACAATACCGCCCGTAATCGGTTTGGGTGAGTTCTTCGATTTTTGATGAGAGCCATTTCTCGCCTCAAATAATTATTATTAACATTATCCCAAAAACGGTCTTTGGTCAAGATGGAATCAGTCCCTGTCTCCGATCGTGCCTTCGAATGATATAATACGACAAATCCTATGAACGGAAAGAGGTAAATATGAGTTGTTGCTGCACGAAAAAGGAACCGATTTCTTGTGAAAATGCGCCTGCTGCGATTGGCCCTTATTCTGTGGCTGTCTCCACAGGCTCACTGGTCTTTGTCTCGGGTCAATTAGGGCTCGATAAGGTGACTGGTAGTTTGGTCGCTGGAGGGATCCAGGCTCAAACGCGCAGAGCACTTGAAAACATGAAGGTAATCCTCGAAAGTGTGGGCTTAAGCATGGAAAATGTGGTGAAAACGACCGTTTTTTTGCTCGATATGGATCAGTTTTCAGATATGAATTCGGTCTATGCCGAATTTTTCACCAGCGACTTTCCCGCCCGATCCGCAATCCAGGTTGGCGGGCTGCCCAAGAATGGCATCGTCGAAATCGAAGCGATCGCTGTGAAACCACATGAGCATAATGATGAGAATTGTTGCTGCTACTAACAACTGACAGGCTGTTTAATAATCAATGAATCCGCTTGTATCCGTGATCATTCCCTGTCGGAATGAGGAAAAAACTATTCACCTTGTGCTGGAAGCTCTCTTCCAGCAAATTTTTCCATTGGAGAAAATGGAAGTGGTTATCGCTGATGGTTTTTCCACTGATGGCACCCGAAGCGCAATACACGTTTTTTGTGAAACTCATCCAGCCCTCAAAATTCTCTTGGTTGATAACCCCAAACGGATCATCCCGGCAGGACTTAACACCGCCATTAAAGCTTCACAAGGTGATGTGATCATACGCATGGACGCCCATTCGCTCCCCAAAGCAGATTATGTGCAGCGCTGTGTTGATGCACTCATGGAAGGTAAGGCTGAAAATGTAGGTGGTGTCTGGAATATCAGCCCTCAAAATAAGAGTTGGATTGCACGTTCCATTGCCGCTGCGGCAGCCAACCCGCTGGCGGTCGGTGATGCCCGTTACCGCTTCACCGATAAAGCTGGTTATGTCGATACTGTCCCCTACGGTTCTTACAAGCGGGAACTTTTTGATAAGGTTGGCTATTTTGACGAGAGCCTCCTTGCCAACGAAGATTACGAATTCAATACCCGCATTCGCCAGTCTGGTGGGCGCATCTGGCTGGACCCTGCCATCCAGTGCACCTACTTTGCCCGACCTACCCTGGCAGCCCTGGCAAAGCAATACTGGGGTTACGGTTTCTGGAAGGCGCAGATGCTCAAACGCTACCCCGAAACCTTACGCTGGCGCCAGGCATTACCGCCTTTGTTTGTTTTAGGATTGATCGCACTGGCTGCGATCGGCTTTTTCTGGGGACCTGCCTGGGTAGTCCTGGCTGTTGGGCTGGGGCTTTACCTGCTGGTACAATTGATCCCGGCTATACGCATCGCCCAAAAGTCAGGCGATGTCTCGCTAAGCATTGGGATTGTACTTGCAACTATAGTCATGCATTTTTCCTGGGGGACCTCGCTAATCATGGGGTTATTTTCTCATCCTGACAGGAAGTGATAATGAAAGAAGATTCAACCAGCCCATCCAAAGACAAGTTTCGATTTGAACGCCGCGAGCAGACCGTGTTGCTCGCGTTGGGTGATTTATCGGCAGCAGTTCTCGCACTTGGCATCGCCCTGTTGATCTGGGCAAAGGGTGACACCTGGCTGGGTCTCTCGATACAGTTTTTGCGTGAACGCATCCCTGGATGGTTCTATTTTCTGCCACTACTCTGGATGATCCTGATGGCAGATTCTTACGATATTCGCAAAGCAGGCAACCTGAAGTCCACCCTTAAATCACTCGGGGTAGCTCTTATTGCCTCCACCGCAATTTACCTGGTGGTTTATTTTGCCTCCAAGCCAAACAGCCTGCCACGTTTTGGTTTTGCCAGCTTCCTGGTGTTTGCAGGTGTATTTACCTTGTTATGGCGGCTCGTGTATATCCAGTTTTTTACCTCTGCCAGCAAGCACAAACGTGCACTCATCATAGGTGCCGGCCGAGCGGGTTCAGCACTTGCCAAAATAGTCTCTGAACAAGACCCGCCACCCTTCACTCTCGTCGGTCTGATCGATGATGATCCTGAAAAATTGGGCATGAACGTCGAAGGTTTTCCTATTCTTGGAGACCATAAAAGTTTGCCGGAAATTATAGAAAAACAGCAAATCACTGATCTTATCCTCTCTATTTCAAATGAGATGAATCCGGGCATGTTCCAGGCGATCCTCGCTGCCCAGGAAAAGGGTATGGTCATGTCGACTATGCAAGACACCTACGAATCACTCACCAACCGGGTGCCAATCAATCTGCTGGAATCGGACTGGGTGATTCGATCATTTATTGATCGCAAACCTGCCAGCGGTTTTTATCGTTTGTTCAAAAGAATGGTGGATGTGAGTTTCGGGCTTGTAGGTCTGGTTGGTCTTTTGATCCTGTATCCTATTATTGCCCTGATGATTGTCGTGGATTCGAAGGGTCCTATCATTTTTAAACAAACCAGATTGGGACGCGGTGGCAATCCTTATACTATTCTCAAATTCCGGACGATGAAAGACAATAAAGACATGGTACGCGAAGCCCTGGTTACGGCTGCTAATGATCCCCGGGTGACACGAATCGGGCGCTTTTTACGCAAGTCCCATCTTGATGAACTTCCCCAGATCATCAATGTTTTGCGGGGAGAGATGAGTTTTGTGGGTCCGCGGTCAGAGCGCGCTGAGCTGGTTACTATTTTTCAAAGTGAAGTTCCTTTTTACCGGGCGCGCATGCTTGTCAAACCAGGTATCACTGGTTGGGCTCAGATTCATCAGAACTATGCAGAGACCGTCGAAGAGACTGCGATCAAGCTTGAGTACGACCTGTATTACATCGAGAACGCTTCCATTCTGATGGATATTGCAATCATTATTCGCACTCTTACAAGCGTCCTGGGATTCAAAGGGCGGTAACATGGATGCTTCTCCTGAAGGGACGAACAAATTTGAGATTACGCAAGTCTATCCAGAAGCTCATTTGCTGCAACTACCAGAATGGGCTGAATTCAAGAGCCATTTTGGATGGCAGAGCAAGGTATTCCATAACCAAACTGCTGCAGCCCAGGTTTTGTTTCGCTCCCTCCCTTTAGGTTTTTCGATCGCTTATTTGCCAAAGGGGCCGGTTGGTTCAAACTGGAGTTCCCTTTGGTCACAGATTGACCAGGAATGCCGAAAACGAAAAACCATTTTCCTGCAAGTCGAGCCGGATATCAACCTGCCTTTTCCTGCTGAAGTTGAAGCCCAGTTCACGCAAGGTTTTATCCGTGAAGAACACACCATCCAACCTCGTCGTACAGTGCTGATTTCACTGGAAGCAAACGATGACGATTTGCTAGCAGCAATGAAACAAAAAACTCGTTACAACATACGCCTGGCTGGTAAAAAAGGCGTGGTCGTACGGGCAACCGATGATATCAGGGGTTTTCACGAAATGATGCAAACCACCGGCAACCGCGATGGTTTCGCCGTGCACAACCTTGTGTATTATCAAAGAGCCTACGATATTTTCTCACCTTCGGACAACTGCGTTCTCCTGGCAGCTTACTTCGAAGAAACACCCCTGGCATACCTGATGCTCTTCCTTTCTGGTTCACGCGCCTGGTATTTTTATGGCGCTTCTGATAACAATCAGCGCAACCTGATGCCTACTTACCTTTTACAATGGGAAGCGATGCTCTGGGCGAAAACTCATGGTGCCACAGAGTATGACTTGTGGGGCATACCGGATGCCGATGAGGATGAATTGGAAGCCAATTTTACGAATCGCTCGGATGGGCTGTGGGGTGTCTACCGCTTCAAGCGCGGTTTCGGCGGTCAGGTCGTTCGCAGCGTCCCTGCATTTATTAAAGTCTACAGACCCTTGCTCTATAAGCTCTACGAGAAAATCCGTGCCGGAAGGATGGCTGATTAAGGTGTTTCAGCTGGCATCAGATCAAGTCAAGGATTGGAACCAGTATCTGACGGAGTTTCCGGATGCCCATATACTGCAAACCTTGCAGTGGGCGCAAGCGAAAAGGCAGAACGACTGGGAACCGCTTTTCTTGTGGAACGGGAAAAGCCGCCACAATCTGGATGCCCTGGCGTTGGTTTTACGCCGCCAGGTCAGTTTTCTCGGCTTGAAATTCACTGTCCTCTACGTCCCCAAAGGTCCCACCCTGGATTGGACAAACAAGCCCGTGGTCACTCAGACGCTCGATTTTTTACAAGCTCTCTGTAGAAAAGAAAAAGCAATTTTCCTTAAGATCGATCCAGATGTTTTACTGGGCACCGGTGTTCCAGGCAGCGATGACGAGCAACCTGACGAAAATGGTCTCGCCCTACAGAAGGACCTGGAGAAACGCGGTTGGAAGTTTTCGCAGGATCAAATTCAATTTCGGAACACAGTTTTGATCGATTTGCGTCAGAGCGAAGAAGAACTTTTAGCGGCGATGAAACAAAAGACCCGTTACAACATTCGCCTGGCTGCCAAAAAAGGCGTCTCGGTGCGCCAGGGAACGCTTGAAGAATTGCCGATGCTCTACGATATGTATGCCCAGACTGCAGTGCGGGACGATTTTGTCATCCGCCATGGAGACTATTATCTCAAAACCTGGCGTACTTTTTTGGAAGCGGATATGGCGAAAATATTGGTGGCTGAGGTGGAGAGTCAACCTGTGGCCGCTCTGATCCTTTTCCACTTCAATGGCATATGTCGCTACATGTATGGCATGTCTACAGAGCGTTATCGAGAACTCATGCCAAATTACCTGCTGCAATGGGAAGCCATCCGACTTTCAAAGCAGTTGAGCTGTCACACTTATGATATGTGGGGCGCCCCCGACGTTTTCGACGAATCGGATTCGATGTGGGGGGTGTACCGGTTCAAGCAAGGCTTTAATGGCATCACTGCCCGCCACCTTGGTGCCTGGGATTACAGCCCCCGCCCCCTGCTCTACAAGGCGTACACACAAACCCTGCCCAAATTGCTGGATGTCATGCGCAAGAGGGGAAAATCTGAAAACCTCAGACTGGTGCAAAATGATTGAACGTCTTCCTCTTGCTCATCTCCCTACACCAATCGAAGCTTTACCGCGGCTCACCCGGATTCTGGGGGGACCACAGCTATACATCAAGCGTGACGACCTCACTGGTCTCGGAATGGGAGGCAACAAAACCCGCAAATTGGAATACCTGGCTGCTGATGCCCTGGCAAAAGGCGCGAAAACACTGATCAGCACCGGCGCAGTTCAGTCAAACCACTGCCGGCAGGTGGCAGCAGCTGCTGCCAAACTCGGGCTGGGTTGTCAATTGGTTCTGGCAGGAGAGGAACCGGTTGAAGCTCAAGGCAACCTTCTGCTGGACAAACTCAGCGGTGCCCAAATCTTCTACACCAGCAAGGTCAATCGAGACCATGAATTGCAGCAGCAATACACGCAAGCCGAACAGGATGGACTGAAGCCTTACCTCATTCCTTATGGCGGCTCAAACCCGATCGGTGCCCTGGGCTACCTGAATGCCATGCGTGAGTTGCAGGAGCAGGAGCTGGAACCAGATTGGATCGTTTTCGCCAGTTCGTCCGGGGGAACACAGGCTGGCATGATTTTGGGAGCGCATCTGACGGGCTTTAAAGGCAGGATCCTCGGTATCAGCATTGAGTTCGATTCCACTCATTTTTCTGCTCAAATTGCGGATTTGGTCAAGCAGACTGCACAAGAATTGGGATATGATTGGTCGGTCGCACCCGAGGAAGTGCTCGTGAACTACCTCTATTGCAGCGCTGGCTACGGCGTACTTACCCAAGCCGAGATTGAAGCAGTGAACCTCTTTGCGAGTGAAGAAGGCATTCTGCTTGACCCGGTTTATACCGGTAGGGCAGCTGCAGGGCTGCTTGACCTGGTGCGTAACGGATTTTTTAAGCCCAACGAGAAAGTCTTGTTCTGGCACACTGGCGGTACCCCCGCCCTCTTCGCCGAACCCTATAGCCAGGGTTTGCTGCGTAGATAACTCAGTTGTTTTCAGTGTCCTCTACCGATTAGTTACAAAAAAAGAGCTCCAATAAATTGGAGCTCTTCTCTTTAGAAAATAGTCTGTTTAAGCCTTGGTGGCTGCGCGTTCTCTTTGATACTTTTTATAGGTGATCGATTTCATCACTTCAGCCGCAACTGTAGGAATCAATACCAGCGGTAAAATCTCTAACCAGTCGATCCAGCGTAAGGCGACAGTGTCGAATACAGATCGTAAGAATGGCACATAAACCACCAACAGCACCAGGATCACAGAGATCAGAACAGCAATGTTCATGTTCTTGCTGGAGAAAACACCAATCTTTAAGAGCGGGAAGTACTCAGATCGGGCAGTATAAGCTCTGAAGAGCTCTGAGAGCGAGAGGGTCACAAAAGCGAAGGTTTCGGAAAGAATCCTTGCTTCAGTAGGAGCAGATTTCAATGCCCCACCTCCCAGCCAGAACGCCAACAAAGTTGCAGAGGTAATTGCGATGGTCTGGACAATGATTCCCCGGATCATAAACCTGTTGATAATCGGTTCATTGGCAGGCCGTGGCGGATGTTGCATGATGTCCGGGTCACCTTTTTCAGTCCCCAATGCCAATGCCGGTGCACCATCAGTGACCAGGTTCAGCCAGAGCAGTTGAATCGGCGCGAGTGGTGTGTTCCAGTTTAACAAGATCGCCAGGAAGATGATCATGATCTCGGCAATGTTACATGAGATCAGATAGTAGACGAACTTTCGGATGTTACTGTAGATGATTCTGCCCTGCTCGACTGCAGAGACAATCGAAGCATAGTTATCATCAGTCAGAACCATGTCGGCTGTTTCTTTCGCAACATCAGTACCGGTAATGCCCATGGCAACGCCGATATCAGCACGTTTGATCGCCGGAGCGTCGTTGACACCGTCACCGGTCATTGCTACCACTTCGCCATTATCGCGCAGGGCGTCAACAATTTTCATCTTATGCTCGGGACTGACGCGGGCGTAAACATCGGTGATTTTGACAATCTCGCGCATTTCTTCATCGGATACATGATCGATATCTGCGCCGGTCAGCACCTGGTGACCAGGTTGCAGCAGCCCGATATCCTCAGCGATTGCTTTGGCAGTATTGGGGTAGTCACCAGTGATCATGACCGAACGAATACCGGCATCCTGGGCTTCCTTCAAAGCAGGTTTAACTTCCGGTCTCGAAGGATCGATCATGCCAATCAGACCAACAAAAATGAGGTCTTTTTCGAGGTTGTCAGGGCTCATGTCGGTAGGCATTTCAGGAACCGGGCGATAAGCTACGCCCAAAACGCGCAGGGCACGGCTGGTCATATCATCGTTGGCAGCCAAAATTTCCTGCCGCATATCCTCAGTCAACTCAACCGGATTGTTATGCATATCGGATTTGTATTTGCATAATCCTAAAACCACATCCGGAGCACCTTTAACAGCGATCGTATACCAGTTGGTTCTTTCGTCGGTCACGTAAGGAGAAATATCGCCGTGACCGGGGTTGAGAATATTATGAATGGTGACCATACGCTTGCGGGTTGAATCGAAGGGGATTTCCTGCTTGCGCGGATAGTTTTGGTTCACGACGTTGGCAGCCGCGCCAGCCTTGAGGGCTGCGACCAGGATGGAACCTTCAGTAGGATCGCCAACCATTCGGTAAGAGGCTTTACCTTCGCTCTCGCCAGCGGGCTCAAGCTGAGCATCGTTATTGATCGTGCCTACCCAGAGAGCTGTGCGTGCTGCCGGATAGTCCATCAGGTTGACCGTCTCACCATCGACTTTAAACTCACCCACCGGTTCGTAACCTGTGCCGGTAACATCTACAAATTGACCATCCACCCACAGTCTGGTGACAGTCATCTGGTTTTGGGTGAGCGTGCCGGTTTTATCGGTACAAATGGTAGTCACTGAACCAAGGGTTTCAACAGAAGAAAGCCGGCGGATCAGTGCATGGCGGCTCACCATCTCACGCATACCACCAGCCAGGCTGATGGTTACGACGGCAGGTAAACCTTCGGGGACCGCGGCAATTGCCAGGGAGACAGCGACCATGAAAAGTGCCAGGGCTTCTTCCCAGAATTCAGCCGAACCAAACTCCACAACTTCGGGAGGGGTCAATAGCCGGGCAACGCCGATAACAAATACCAGTCCACAAACAATCAGCGCTGCGATACCTAAGGTTTTGCCCAGCTCTTCAAGCCGTTTCTGTAATGGGGTTTGTTCTTGTTCAACCGACTGGAGCATGGTTGCGATCAAACCAAGTTGAGTGTGCATACCCGTGCTTATAACCACACCCTTGCCGCGACCGTAACTGACCGTGGTGCCCGAGAAAGCTGTGTTCTCCCGATCTCCGAGGGGTATGTCAGCCTGCAGGTTGCTTTCTGCATTTTTCTTTGCCGGCACAGATTCCCCGGTCAGGGAGGCTTCATCAATGCTCAGGTTGACTGCATCCAACAGGCGAATGTCCGCCGGAATGAAATTACCAGCTTCAATAAATACGATATCGCCCGGAACCAGCTCGCGCGAGGGTACCATAATACGATGCCCGTCTCTCAAAACCTGGGCTTCCGGAGCAGACATCTTCTTCAGGGCTGCCAGCGAAGCTTCTGCGCGGGATTCCTGGACAATGCCCATAATTGCATTCAACACCACGATCAACAGGATCGCACCTGCTTCCACCCAGTCGCCAAGCACGGCAGAAATCACTGCAGCGCCAATCAGCAGCCAGATCACGAAGCTGTTAATTTGCTCCCAAAGTTTTTCCCAGAAGGTTCTGCCCGGTTGTTCTTTCAGTTCGTTGTAGCCAAACTTCTCGAGTCTATCTCTTACTTCCGAATCACTCAAGCCTGTCTCCACCGGAACTTGCAGGCTTTCGAGCACTTCTGTTGGCTCCAGGGCATGCCAGGAGACGTTCAAAATATCTTCGGGGTCCTTTATTACTTCTCTTGGTTTTTCACTCATAGATTTTCAATTCCTCCAAATTAAGACCGTCTCATTATAAGGCATTTATGGACATTTTTTGTCTCGTTTCAACGCGAATATGGAGGGATTTTTCTTTACCAATTGACCAACATTAATTGATATACCCCGGAAAATTTCTTATTCACGAATTGTCTGACTGTTACGTGTTAAAATCGAGATATGCAATGGAACATTCTCGGTCATGAAACCGCCATAAAATTCCTCAAGAATCACGTCCAATTCGGGAATACCCGTCATGCCTACCTGATCACAGGTCCCGAGGGAATTGGCAGGGAAACCCTGGCTCTTGCTTTTGCCAAAACACTCAATTGCCAAAATCCGCCAGCTCCAGGTGAATTTTGCGGTATATGCCTGGCATGCCGCCAGATCGATGAGCTGCGCTACCCCGACCTCATGGTTTTGCGGGTCGGCGAGGGCAGCAAGGATCTAAAAATCGACCAGATCCGCGAAATGCAGCAAACGCTGGCACTCGCCCCTTATCAATCTCCTTACCGCATCGTGCTTGTCCCTGATTTTCAGCACGCCACTATAGGCGCCTCCAATGCTCTCCTGAAATCGCTGGAGGAACCACCCTCAAAAGCTCTCCTGATTCTGACCGCTGACGCAAAAGAGAGCCTGCTCGAAACGATATCCTCCCGTTGCGAGGTTCTGCGTTTACGTCCATCTTCCATTGAAACGCTTGAACAATACCTGGTCGACGAAAAAGGACTCAACTCTGCCAGGGCAAAACGCCTTGCTCATCTTGCCGGTGGGCGGGTTGGCACGGCTCTAACCTTTGATCAAAGTCAGGATCTGCTCGATGCTTATGATGAGGTCCTGAATGACCTGGGCGATCTGCTCAACAGCCGCCTGCGTGAGCGTCTGCAGTATGTGGAGCGTTTGCAAAAAGCCAAGAGCTCCCCACGGGAGCAGGCTGTTTTTCTGATTTCGACCTGGTTGACCTTTTGGCGGGATGTGATGATCCGTCATGAAAATGCGGAGATCCCACTGGTTAACATCGAACATGAAATTCACATCAGTGAAACGGCTCATCTGATTCCATCCAGGCAGATCGAACAACTGCTCAAGGACCATGAAAAAGCGCTTGTAGATCTGGATGCCAACCTTAATCCCCGCCTTGTGATTGAAAACCTGCTTCTCAGATTGCCTTTGTTGATGGTGGCATAATGGACGAAGATATTAACATCTCCAAGAAACCCGAAGATAACATCCTGTTATCGAATACGGACCTCGATACTGCGAAAGCCAGGGAAATTCCCTTGAAAACCCGACTCGTGGAGTTATTTCTGGCGACATTAAAAATCGGTTTGACCAGTTTCGGATCACCCACTGCGCATATCGCCATGATGGAACGAGAGTTTGTGCGTAAACGAAAATGGATCACAGAAGAGCATTTTTTGGATCTCTTGGCGGCAGCCAATCTGATCCCTGGTCCAAATGCCAGCGAAACCTGCTACCACGTCGGATATATCCGTGCTGGTTATCCGGGTTTGGTAATTGCCGGCCTTGGTTTTCTCACACCAGCCTTTGCATTCAGTATGCTCTTCGCCTACATCTATGTAACTTATGGCAATTTGCCCCAGGTCGATGGAATTTTCTACTTCCTCAACCCGTTGGTCCTGGCAATTGTAGTGGAAACCACCTGGCATATTGGGAAATCCAGTATAAAAGGCTGGAAACAAATTCTAATCTTTGCACTCGCAATTGCTGCCAAGCTCCTGGGTGTCAACGAGGCCATTATCCTCATTGGTGGTGGTGTAGTGGGCATCCTGTTGCATCACGTCCTGGTTAATTGGAAGAATGGGACGCCCCCAACACAACTTTTATTCGCATTTTTCCCGCTCCCAGCATTAGCAGATTTTATCAGCAAGGTGGCAGAACAAGGTAAAGAGACTTTCTGGAACATTTTTATCTACTTCTTCCGAACGGGCTCGATTCTTTTTGGTTCTTCCCTGGTTTTGTTCGCCCTGATTGAAGAGGATGTGGTCAACCGTTTTGGCTGGCTCACTTCGCAGCAACTGGCGGACTCGATCGCCCTGGGGCAGATCACACCAGGTCCGGTATTGTCTGCGAGCACCTTTGTCGGCTATATTGCTGGCGGTCCAGCCGGTGGAATTGCCTCAACGCTGGGTGTGTTTTTGCCATCTTTCCTGATCGTCGCGATCACTGCCCCCCTGGTCAAAAAAATGCGTGAGAATCATCTCACCAGCAGCTTTCTCAAAGGGGTTAACCCGGCGGTGGTTGCCTTGATTCTTTTCGTTTCCATCAACCTGGCTAAAAACGCCTTGGTTGACGTCTGGACGGTGTTGGCTTTGCTCGCTGGAGTCGCAGTTTTGTTATTCACCGAAGCACAACCCTATGTGCTCGTAGCAGCAGGCTTTGTTTTAGGCATTTTAAGGGTCTTGATCATTCCATAAGGAATGCGGCTTGCGCCATTCCGCTTTGTGAATTTCGTCGTATCACCGATCCATTTGGTACAATTCGTCTGCTATGGAAGATTTACTTAAACGTCTCAACCGCCAACAACAACTCGCTGTTGCTGCCCCTCCCGGACCTACGATCATACTGGCTGGCCCTGGTTCGGGCAAAACACGCGTACTTACCTACCGCATCGCCTACCTGATCAGTGTCCTGAATGTTCCTGCTTACAACATCCTGGCGGTGACCTTCACCAACAAAGCCGCCCGTCAAATGGCCGAGCGGGTCACCCAGCTGATCGGTCCGCATGCTGAAGGCATCTGGCTGGGCACTTTCCATGCCATCTTTGGACGCATTCTTCGCCGTGAAGCAGACCTCTTGCCAGTTAACAAGAATTTTGTAATCTTCGACACCGACGACCAGGAAGCCCTGATGAAGCAAATTCTAAAGGATAACAACCTGGATGAAAAAATCTACAGACCGGTCTCAATTTTGGCGGCAATTTCCAATGCCAAAAACGACCTGGTAAGTCCCGAAAATTACCCGGTCAAGGACTTCCGCGAAGAGCAAGTCAAGCGACTTTATGCGATCTACCAACAACGCCTTGTCCAAAACAATGCTATGGATTTTGACGACATGCTGGTTTACACCAATCAGCTTTTCGAGAACTATCCCGTTGTTCGGGACACCTACGCGCATAAATTTGAGCACATCCTGGTGGACGAATTCCAGGACACCAATTATTCGCAATATGCCATCCTGCGCAGTCTTGCCAGTGCACACAAAAACATCTACGTTGTCGGTGATGAAGATCAATCAATCTATCGCTGGCGCGGGGCTGATTATCGCAACCTCGACCGCTTCAAAAAAGACTTCCCTGCCACCAAAGTGATCCTGCTGGAGCAAAACTATCGCTCCTCCCAAACCATCCTGGATTGCGCCATGGCAGTGATCGATCAAAACCTGAATCGCACCAAAAAGAAGCTTTTTACCGAGGCGCAAACAGGCGATAAAATCCGCCTGATTGTGGCAGAGGATGACCGTGAGGAAGCGTACCTGGTGGTCAATGACATCCGCGACGGCATCCGGGCGGGGATCAACCCCAGTGAGTTTGCCATCATGTACCGTACCAACGCCCAAAGCCGCGTGTTGGAGGAAGCCTTCCGGCGGGAAGGGATCAGTTATCGCCTGGTGGGTGCCCAGCGCTTCTATGGCCGCAAAGAAGTGCGCGATATGATCGCCTTTTTGCGCCTGGTTTACAACCCAATGGACGAAGTCAGTTTGCGTCGGGTTATCAATCTGCCGCCCCGCGGAATCGGGGATAAGACTATTCAATCCCTGGCAGAACTTGCGCAAAAGAAGGGCTTGAGCATGGGTGAAACCCTGCTCGGGCTGACCCAGCCTGGCAACCCTGACCTGGCAGAGCTGGGCAGGTCCGGAGATAAGCTGGTTCGGTTTGCCAATTTAGTTTTGGACTGGCGGCATGTCGCCCAGGATAACACTCTGAGTATTCTCTTTGATCGCATTGTTTCCGATTTAGACTTTGAAAGTTTTATCCAGGATAAGAGTGAAGAAGGAGTCGATCGTTGGGAAAACCTGCTCGAATTGCGTGTTGTCGCGATGGAATATGAAACCCGCGGTCTGCAGGACTTTCTGGAGTCAATGGCGCTGGTGGCAGACCAGGACACAATTCCAGACGAACTGGATGCCCCAACCATGCTGACCCTGCATGCAGCCAAAGGGCTCGAGTTTGACCGGGTCTACATTGTTGGGCTGGATGAAATGTTGCTCCCCCACAGCCGCTCCCGCGATGATGAGGAAGACCTGGCCGAGGAGCGCCGCCTGCTGTATGTAGGCATCACCCGTGCCCGCAAAAAGCTGACCCTCACCCGGGCACTCAGACGCCGCAGCCCTTATGGCACCTATGAAGACACGATTGCTTCGCGATTCTTGAAAGATCTGCCAATGAGCCTGGTGAAACAGGATATTTATGCCCAACCGCGCAGGAACAACTTTAACCCGGACCGGGAAAAATCATCCCGCTGGGAAACACCCGCCTGGCTGCGCAGCACCCAGGTACCGATGGACAGACCCGCCCAAACCCGTTATAAAAGCGGCATGCAGGTCAAACATCCAACTTATGGTCGCGGGGTGGTGAAAAACAGCAAGTTTGAACATGGTGATGAAACCGTGGAAGTCTATTTTGAAGGTCACGGCTTGAAAGCCCTGATCGCATCCATGGCAAAGCTGGAAATTTTATAAGGCTTTTTATCCTGTCATTCTGACACAGTACACTTCGTGTCACTTCGTTCAGAATGACAGATCCTTACAATCACCCCTCCCGCCTTCTGCTAACGCTATAATAAACACAGGAGGACGCTATGGAAACAATTTATACCTGGTACGGACACGCCACCCACGGCTTGCATGTGGGACAATACAAACTCCTGATCGATCCCTATTTCACCGGAAACCCGGTTGCTTCAGCCACTGCAGATGAGGTGGACGCTGATTTCATCCTGATTACTCATGGTCACTATGACCATATCGGCGATACCGAGGCGATCGCAAAGCGAACTGGTGCGCTCTGCATCAGCAATGCCGAGATCAGCAATTGGCTGCGCAAGAAAGGACTGAAAACTTATCCCCAGAACATTGGTGGCGGCTACGACTATCCCTTTGGTTATCTCAAACTGACCAAGGCGATTCATAGTTCTGGATTACCGGATGGCAGCGCTGGCGGCAACCCGGTTGGCTTTCTGTTGACCACACCAGACGATAAAAAGATCTACTTCGCTGGTGATACCGGCTTGTTTGGTGATATGAGTTTAATTGGGGACGAGCGATTGGACCTGGCAGTGATTCCGATTGGCGGTAAGTACACAATGGGTCCAGACGACGCGCTAAAGGCCGTCAAACTACTGCGGCCAAAAAAGGTGGTCCCTACCCATTACAGCACCTGGGACGTTATTACTCAGGACCCTCAAGCTTGGAAAAAACAAGTTGAAGCTGAAACCGAGACAAAGGTGGTAGTGCTTAAGCCCGGGGAAAGCCTGAGTCTGTAGGAGTCGTTATGTTTGGAAATCTTGATGATGAAACGAAAAAACGGGTACCCCCTGGTCAATACCTGACCGCCCGTTTCCCAGTGCTGCACATGGGTCCGGTGCCAGCGTTTGACCCGAAAACATGGAAGTTCCGTGTGTGGGGAGAGGTGGAAAAACCGCTTACTCTTAGCTGGGAAGAATTCAAAGAAATACCTCGCAGAAAACTGACCATGGACATCCACTGCGTGACCAAATGGAGCAAACTGGATACCTCCTGGGAAGGCGTAAGCCTGAACACATTGTTTGAACTGGGTCTGGTTGTGCCGACAGAAAAAGCGCATTTTGTGATCCAACATGCCGAATATGGCTTCACTGCCAACCTTCCAATTGAGGTCATGGAAGCCAAGAATTTCCTCCTGGCAACGCATTATGAAGGTGAGCCCCTCACTCCGGAACATGGTGCCCCCTTGCGTGGAATTTGCGGCGCCATACCCGGAAGGAAAGACCTTAAAGATGTCTATTTCTGGAAAGGTGCCAAGTGGCTGCGCGGGCTGGAGTTCAGCGCAGTCGATGTACCTGGTTTCTGGGAACAGGCAGGCTACCATAATGATGCAGATGTCTGGCTGGAGCAGAGGATCAGAGGTTGATAGTTTAAGCTTTGATGCTTGCCTTCGTATGGGAGACCTGC
>DHUW01000009.1:43340-58466 GCA_002409365.1 Anaerolineaceae bacterium UBA5224
GGGCTTGCTCCTTTCGAGGTAATCTATTTAAATTAATGGTATCGTGTACAGACAACAAAAAAGGCAGACTGCGTCTGCCTTTCGTTTTTCTCAATCAATAAGAAATTATTGTTCTGCCCTGTTTGAGCGCCACATGTAGACACCCAGACCGACACCAGCCAGGAGCACGATCAGACCTACAATTCCTAATATCGGGACTCGGTTGACTGTGTCGCTGACCACTTCCGCACCAGGTTGGCTTGCCAGCTGGGCGCCGAAGTCGATCGTGGCAGATTCGCCTGCGCGAACTTCCAATGGGTAGTTGGTCACAGTGGTCGGGTTGAAATCATCGGGGATAGCGATCGATATGTTGTAGGTTCCAACCGGAAGATCAGCAAAACAATAAGGGTCGACGATGTCCGGGCTACCGGCAACTGTTGTGCCGGTTCTGGAGACGTTCCCTAAACGATCGTTGATGCTTACTTCACCGCCATAGAGGTAATCTTCACCTTCCGTGCGCTTGCCGTTGCCATCCATGTCATGGAAAAGCACCACACAAATTTTAGCCAGACCGGGCATAGGTGTCAGCGTCGGGGTGATCTGATCAGGCGGGATCGTGGCGGTCGGTGTGGCTGGCAGCGGGGTCACTTCAACCATCCCGATCACGATTTCGTCACCGCCGAAAACCTCACAGGCTTCAGTTAAACCGTTCAGGCGAATAATTTCTGAAATTGGCACACCGGTGCGCTCCTGGATCTGAGAACAAAATTCCCCTGGTTGGACAACATAAATGATCCTGCCAGCTGCATCCGCAGTCGGGGTGTTGTACGGTGTTTGGGCATTGGCAATATTGCTTGTTTTACCAGCTGCAAAAGACAGCGATGAAATTAATAAAAAAAGGACTGCAAAAGATAGAAATTTCGTTCTTTTGTTCATGGCATACTCCTGGATGGATTATATCATTAGAGAAGTTTTCAATAAATCAAGACTCAATTAAGTAGAAGACTTTTTTGTGGAGTAGATCTGCCATGATCTCCCGATTTACGGGAAGACTTTGAAGCCATCTCTAAAAATGGTGTGGTAAGGGAGACCTTCCACGGTCTCCGGTCTTCTGCATGGCAAGAACCTTATCCCCTTCGCTGCCAGGGCAGGGTTGTCACATATATGATTGCCTTTAAAAATTAACGCTGAATATATTGTCTTTGGGTAAAATACATGCATGCGATCGCGTTTCTCTTACAGGATGCTGATAATTATGGCGGTTTTGGTCTTTCTGAGTGCCTGCCAGGCTGAGGCTACTCAAACGCCTGAGCCTACCCTCACACCTGCCCTGCCAACCCCTGAACCCAGTGCTACCATTGACTGGTTTCCACGCACGCCAACCGCTACACCCCAAATTCCAGTTACACCGCAACCCAGCCAAGCAACACGTACAACCCCAATAGCCGCCAACCTGATTGTTGCAGACGATTTCAGCGATAAGGAACTTTGGCAGACAAGCACAAGCTCTGCCGGCACGGTTGCTTATGAAACCGATGCACTTTCGCTGGCGCTGGCAAGCGGTAAAAATACCCTCACCAGCCTCAGCTCCCATGAATTGCCCCCAGATTTCTATCTCGAAATCAACCTTGATGCCCTGATGTGTTCGCCTGAAGATCAGTTTGGGCTGATTCTATGGAACAATAGCTCCTCTGGCACCTATCGACTTTGGTTCAGCTGCTCGGGTCAGGTTATGCTGGACCGCGTTTTGCCATCCGGAATCACCGTCCTGCAAAAGTGGCAAATTGCCAGGAAATTTCAGATCGGTTCACCTGCCAAAAACCGGATTGGGGTTCGCTCCCAAAACGGCAGTCTGGAAGTTTTCGTGAACCAAACGCAGCAGTTCTCTTATTCACCGTTAAGAGAAATATCGGGCGCCTTGGGGGTGATTGCGCAGAATAGCAGCGAGCACGCCCTGACTGTTCGGGTTTCTGATCTGGAAATTTCGAATCCATAAGATAGTCTCTTTACCCAACCTCAAACTGATCAGCGAAACAAATAATCAAGGATATAATGGGGGAACATATTGAGATTTTCCATGTCTTGATGACAAGAAGAGGAGAGAATGGACCAAAAACTCAAAATCATCATTCCCATGGCTGGTCTTGGAAGTCGCCTGCGTCCACTAACCTGGAGCCGGCCCAAACCGTTGGTGTCCCTTGCAGGAGCCACAGTACTTGATCACCTCCTGGCCACCTTCAAGACGGTACCTGAGATTGAAAAAGCAGAATATGTGTTCATTATGTCTCCTGGTCAGCAAACGCTCATCCAGGCTCACATGCAGAAAAACTACCCCAAACTCAAAGTACATTACTTGGAACAGCCCGAAAAAAAAGGTCAATCCGATGCTCTTTGGAATGCCCGCGATTATCTGGACGGTCCCGCATTGATAGTTTTTTCGGATACCTTGATCCAAAATGACTTCAGCGGCATTGCCAATGAAGACCTGGATGCTATCGCCTGGGTCAAAGCCGTACCAGACCCCCGTCGGTTTGGTGTAGTGGAAGTAGATTCGCGTGGCTTGGTCACCAGCCTGATCGAAAAACCGAATGATATGAACAACAACCTGGCAGTGGTAGGTTGTTACTTTTTCAATGACGGTAAAAAGCTGCTTCGGGCAATTGAAGAGCAGATAGAACGCAAAATTGCCCTGCGAGGTGAGTATTATCTTACCGACGCTCTCAATCTGATGCTTGAACATCGGGCAACAATGCGGGTTGAGCAGGTCAAGGTTTGGCTCGATGCCGGCACCTCCGAAGCCTTGCTGGATACCAACCGTTATCTCCTTGAAAATGGACGGGCTAATATGGAAGAACCAGGCACCTATGATGATAATGTCATCATCCCCCCTGTTTTCATCCATCCTGATGCTCGAGTTAACACCTCAATCATCGGTCCATATGTGTCAATCGCCGCAGGCAGCATCATCAGCAACAGCACCATCAAAGATTCGATCCTCAGCCAGGGAGTGCATATCACCGGCTCGAACCTGGAAGGATCACTCCTCGGATATGATGTGGTCATCAATGGGATGAAAGGTAAATTTAACCTCGGAGACAACTCCTGGGCGAATTGGTAAAAATCACAAAACATAAAAGGAGAGTTAATGAAAAGGGTATTATCTGAAAAGGTAGCAGGGCTAAAACCGTCGGGTATCCGTCTGTTTTTTGATATAGCTGCAACCATGAAAGATGTCATCTCACTTGGCATCGGAGAACCGGATTTTGACACCCCTGAACCAATAATTCAGGCAGGTGTCGAAGCTTTGCGGCGGGGTGAAACTCACTACACCTCAAACCACGGGCTCCTGGTCCTCAGGCAAGCTGTTGCTGATCACCTCAAACGCTTGTATTCTGTTGAGTACTTCACAAACGAGATCGTCATGACCGTTGGGGTTTCCGAAGCCCTTTACCTGGCGTTCACCGCAATTCTTGACCCTGAAGATGAAGTAATCATTCCAACTCCTTGCTTTGTATCCTATCAAGCCGAAGTAGCCATGGCGGGTGGTGTCCCGGTTGAGGTATCAACCTACGTCGAAAACAACTTCGTTCCAAGAATCGAAGACATCCAGGCTGCCATCACTCCTAAAACCCGGGCGATCCTGATCGGTAGCCCAAGCAACCCCACAGGTGCCGTTTATGACCGCGAATTCCTGCTGCAGTTGGCAGACCTTGCAGAAAAACGCGATCTGATCGTGGTTTCAGATGAGATCTACGACCGCCTGGTTTATGGTACGGAACATGTTTGCTTCGCCAGTTTGCCCGGTATGCAGGAACGAACCATTCTTTTGGGTGGTTTCTCAAAAGCGTACGCCATGACTGGCTGGAGAATCGGATATGCCGCTGGTCCGAAAGATATTCTTAACGGCATGGTTCGCGTGCATCAATATTCTGTCATGTCTGCACCTACTGTTTCACAATATGCTGCCCTCTCTGCACTCATGATTGGTGAGCCTTATGTACAGGAAATGCACAAGGAATACGACCGTCGTAGAAAATTGGTTGTTAAAAGGCTCAACTCGATCGGATTAAAAACTTTTGAGCCCAAGGGTGCCTTCTATGCCTTCCCTGACCTGCGCTCAACTGGTTTAAGCGATGATGAATTCTGTAACCGCCTGCTCCAGGAAGAAAAAGTAGCCATTGTGCCGGGAAACGCTTTTGGCGATTCTGGTACTGGATTCGCCCGTGTTTCTTACGCAACCTCCTATGAACATCTGGAAGAAGCGCTGGATCGAATTGAACACTTTGTCAACCGGATCTGATCAAAATAGCCCGACCTCAATACCAAATTCATGCGCGAGTATAGACACTCGCGCATTTTTTTGTTATTATAGCTGAACATTAAAAAAAACAAGGAGTGGCGCATAATGACTATTGAGATTAAGCCCTTATCCCCGAATCTAGCCGAAACCTTTACCTCCTATATCAGCAGCATGGATTTTCGACATGCCCCCCACTGGCAATTCTGCAATTGTCAGTATTATCATTTGAAATGCACAACCGAAGAATGGCGCGCTCGCTCCGCCGAAGCAAACCAGGAATTGGCACATGAAAATATCAGCAACGGTGTGATGAAAGGCTTCATGGCTTTTGATGGAGATAAACCTGTAGGCTGGGTCAATGCCAATGACTGGCAAAATTACGCTTTGCTGGAAGATGACCCCGAGATGCTTCAATTTGAGGGTAAATCTGGCGTGGTCGTTTGTTTCCTTATCCACCCCGATTATCGCGGGCAAGGGCTCGCCCAGCGGATGCTTGAAACCGTTGTGGAGGACTTCCGTAAGCAAGGCTTTGACCGTGTTGTCGGGCGGCCTTTTCTCTGGAGCGCACATCCCGAGCGCCAGTATCACGGTGTTCCAAACATGTTCGAAAAATTGGGGTTTGAAAAAGTCTCAGAGAAAAATGGCGTGTACACTTACGTACTCGAGTTGAAGTAACCCTTGGAACAATTCTAAATTCTTAAAGTATTTGGGCGGGTTTTGAACCCGCCCAATTTTTATAATAAGACCTGTTATGGCCGCCAGTTGCCGATACCCTTCCAGGCATGGTCAAGATGTTCCGCCAGAACATCCTTCAGTTTGTATTTGATAGTCTGGCGGACTGCCATCATCAATTCTTCCCCACCGATCTCATACAAACGGCGCCCGATCGCTTTTGCATCACGATGATGGTATTGATAATCAAAAGGACCTCCAGGAGCAAGGGAGATAAAATCGTCCGTCTTCCCAATTTGAACAAGTTGATCGATCATCTTTTTGACCTCAGCCTTATTTTGCGGGTCAAGTGCTCTAATTTCTGGTTCGCCAAAGATTTTATTGATGATGCTCATGGTCACTCCTCTTTCCTCACCCAATTATAGTAGATAGTAATCCAAATGACCAAAAATCAATAGCTTCATCCTGTATAGTCTCTTGGCTTGAAACCAAACTCCGAAAGGTATAGTATGAAAACAATAGTCAGAGAAAAAGGAGTTTCAAAATGGCTGATAGAATGGATGTTTACCTGAACTTCAATGGCAATGCTTCGGCAGTAGCCTTGTTATATGGAAAAGTGTTCGACAAAAATGTGGAAATAATGAAGTTTAAAGAATTTCCTACATTTGCTGAAATGGAGGGGGTCAACCCGGATTGGATCGGTCATGCCGAGATCAGTTTCGATAATTCAAATCTGATGTTCTCTGATGGACCAGGTATGAAGATGGTTCAAGGGAACAATTTTTCGCTTTCCTGGGCAACCGACAACAAAGAAAAATTTTCCAAAGTCTGGAACAATTTTGTTCGTGAAGGTGCAAATGTTAAGGAAGAGCCTATGAAGACCTTCTTTGCTTCACTTTATGGCAGATTGGAAGATCCGTTTGGAATTTCCTGGTTGTTATTGTATAACGATCAGAATGAGACGATGTGAAAATGGAACCGCTGGATATCTTACAAAAATATATTGATGCTGTTGAGCACAAAGATATTGACGCGTTGATGGAACTCTATGACGAAGATGCGCGCCAATTCGATACCTGGGATCAATGGGAGTTTGATAAGACGCAATTGCGAAAGAGTTTTGAGGGCTGGTTCGAGTGGATGGGCGAAGACTATAATCACCCGGTTTTTACCGATGTACGGATGCTGCAGGAGGAAAAGCTTGCGGTGCTAAATGGATATACCATCTTTACGAGAATGAACCCGCGGGGCGTGCCAATTGAGTCCATCAAGAACAGGTTTACCTTTGTCTTGATCCATGAAAAAGATGTCTGGAAAATATGGCACGAACATTATTCCATCCCGGTTGAAATGGAAAATCTCAAAGGAATTTTCGCCGAGGAATAACTTTTAGTAATGAATGATGGTGTCGCGGACCTCGCCCCACTTCAGGGCGTCCGCGATGCCTTCTTCAATAGTCTTCTGGGCTTTCCAACCCAACAGCCGTTTGGCTTTATCGGAGTTGGCATAGGCTCCAGCCACATCACCGGGGCGGGGTGGCTGGATGGAAACAGGTAACTCTTTCCGGACTACATTTTCAAACGCTGCTAAAAATTCTTTTACAGTGACGCCCTTGCCGGTCCCCAGGTTGATGACTGTGAAATCCACATCATCCTCAGAGCCTTCGGCAATCGCCTTGTCAAAGTTTTCGATTGCCTTCAGGTGAGCCAAAGCAAGATCCCAGACGTGCAGATAATCGCGAATGCCCGAACCATCACGGGTAGGCCAATCGACACCGGTCAGATTAAAGACAGACTCCCGCCCCTGCGATACTTCAACCAGTTTACCAATGAGGTGACTGGGGTGTTGGATGTGTAGCCCTGTGCGCATCTTGGGGTCAGAACCAATCGGGTTAAAGTAACGTAAGGCGATCCCTTGCATGCCATAAGCTGCACAAAAATCCTTCAGGATCATTTCCATCATAAATTTTGTACGGGAGTAGGGACTCAAGGGTCGTAAAGGCGAATCCTCGGTGACCATAAAACCTGGAACTACGTCATAAATCGCGGCGGAGGAGCTGAAAACCACCTTGGGGTAACCCAGGTCAGCCAGGGTCTTAAAAAATTCCATCGATTTGACCACGTTTTCGCGGTAGTAATCGTAAGGGCGGGCAACAGATTCGGGTACCACGATCAGGGCAGCGCAATGAATTGTCCCCTGGATGTCAGGATGGTCTGAAAATACCCTTCTAACCATGGCACGGTCGGCAATATCCGCTTCGTAAAAAATTCGATCTTTGACGAATTCGCGCCTGCCAGTTACAAGAGAATCCAGAATTACCGGTGTGTGTCCGTTATCGAGTAAAACTGATGCAATCGTACTGCCAATGTATCCTGCTCCACCCGTGATTAATACCTTCATTTGACCTCTAAACTTTCTTCTGATTGTACTCCATAGGGTTGTTAGCAGTAACATCCCGTACCGATAGCAGGATCAAAAGACCGACAACCAGAAATGCGAGGATCGAGCCGATTCCCCAATATTGACCGGCTTGTTCTGCTGCCAGTTTTGCTATTCCCTGGTTGATATAGAAATTGTACGCCCTATAAGAGATGGTACTGAATACAAAGGGTCCTACAAAGGTTGATGTGCGCCCGGCAACTGAAAGGAAGCCATAAAACTCGGTGGTCTTGCTTTCTGGCGCCAATTGACTGACCATGGTACGGCTGACCGCTTGTGCGCCGGAAAGTGAAAAACCGGCAAAAGCGCCCACAACAAAGAAACCAATCATATCCTTGACCAGGAAGAGGGCAGTCAACGAGGCGATCAGGATCAACAGCGAATAGATGATCGAACGCTTGCTGCTCTTCTCATCAGAAATTTTGCCAAAAAAGAGTGCGCCAAGGGCACCAGTGATGTGGATAATGATGACGAAAATGATAAGCTGCACCTGGTTGAGCCCAAACAGGGTCCCGCCAATGATGGCAGCAAAATCCATCAACATCATGATCCCATCGTTGTAGATCAGGAAGGCGACCATGTAGCGCAAGAATTCTTTGTAATTGCGGATATCTTTGAAAGTTATTGTCAATTGCTTGAAGGCGATTGAAAGGAGTGTCTCCCCTTCAGGAACTGGAACTACCGGGCTGAGTTCTTTGACTCTAAAGAAGGTCGGTAAAGACGAGAGGGCGTAAATGAGCGCGGTGAGAAGGAAGGTGTAGGGAATGAAAGAGTTGCCGATCAGTTTCATGGGAACTACGGCAATTAGAAGTGTAACGATCCCGCCCAACATTCCAATTGCCCAGCCTTTACCAGAGATGTAGCCGATCGTTTCAGGCGTCGAGACATCCACCAACAACGCATCGTAAAAGACTTGTGCTCCGCGATAGCCAATTTCTGCCATAATGAAGAAAACCATGGCCATCACCACATCGCCCGGTCCGACGAAAAAAAGCAACGCGGTGAAAATTACAGAAAGTGCAGTAAAGATGAAGAGGAAAAGTTTCTTGGACCGCGAGGAGTCCGCGATAGCGCCCAGGATGGGTGACATAACTGCCACAGCGATGGCAGCAATGCCTACGGACCAGCCCCACAAACGGGTGCCTTGTGCACCGCCCACGATTACATTTTTGAAATAAGCAGAAAAAACTGCCAGAAGAATTACAGCAGCATAAGCTGAGTTGCCGAAATCATAAAAATACCAAGCGTGCCTGGCCTGGCGGGCAGATATGGTATTTTCAAGGAGATCCTTGGGTGTTGAGGTCATGATCAGATCCAATCTTCGCTTTGTATTTACATTGGTACAAACGCCAATTTTATCAGATTTAACACCTGGCGTTTAGAAAGGATGTGCCCTCACGCAAACTCGTGTTGAGCAACTGATGGAAGTATTTCTATTGTGATGAAGATTGAAAGACCGTGCGTTGTTAGACCATTAACATCTATTGGTCATCTGATCCTGAAATGGCTTACAAGCTATTCTTTAGTCGCACGCTCCAGGTTATAACGGACAAGGTCTTCGATCAGATGATGGTCCAACGGTTCAGTATACGGAATCTGGATGGTGCCTTTCCGGGTTTTATAATCCTTCAAACGATCTTCAAAATGAACGATAGCTGCTGACCCGGGGTAGAGACCCAGATGCGCTTTTGAAGGTGCAAAATGCAAAACCATCTTTCCGTTCTTTTTGAGTGTGGGAATTCCGTAACTGATCGTTTGCTCCAGAGTTGGGTCCACTCCCAGGGCGATTTCTTTTACCTTTTCCAGGAAAACCTGCTGTTCTTCAGGGTATTTTTTGATAAATTCATCGATTTTATTTTCCATAGTTCCATCCTTTCTCGTAAATAATATATCACCCCTCCTCTTCACTTCCAAAAAAAATGAGAACTTGAATGTCCCCTGATTCTTTTTTAGCGATAACTGCTATAATCCAAAAAAGTGAACGTTGATATTCGCTCTACAGTGATTGTGATTGCCATAATGGCTGCCATTGCCGCAGTGATTATGTTTCTGCGCGCCCGTAAGGCAATTCAAATCGGAAAAAAATTACCGTTCTTCTACAAAAAGCGCCAGCAATATGAATTATCGATCCGCCTGATTGCCGGTGCAATTGCCCTTGGTCTTTTTGCTTATGCTTCCCTGCGCTGGGGTGAAGGCTTCGCCTACCGTTATTTTCCACCAACCCTGACCCCTTCACTAACACCCACCATCACGCTCACCCCCACGATCACTCTGACACCGACCATAACACTTACACCAACTATCACTAATACCCCTTCGGTCACCAACACACCTTCGCTTCCCGGTGAGATTATCGACCAGTTTGAAGCGATCGGCACACCGCAGAACGACTATGTTTTCAGTACGATCAAATTTTCAACTGAAGTCGATGACGATCTGCAGCCGATTGACCCTGCAAACGAGTTCGAAAATCCGCTGGAGGTGATCTTTGGCAGTTTCAGTTACAACCAGATGACTAACGGCATCCAGTGGACGGAAGTCTGGGTACGGGATGGCGAAATAATAAAATATAACGTCGGCATCTGGCAGGGACAGAGTGGTGGATACGGGGTAAGCCGCCTGGAATTACCTCCAGAAGAGTGGCTGCCGGGTCAATATCAATTACAGTTTTTTATTGGAACCGAATGGATCATGAGTGGGTATTTCCGTGTGTTGGGTAATCCGCCAACTGCCACCCCAACCATCACACCAACGCCGACACTCACTCCCAGCAACACGCCTACGCGCACAAACACCCCCATACCCAGCGCGACTCCTTTGCCAACCCACACTCCTTAAATTAATTGTTTTTCTGGCAATCCAGCTGCGAGGTAACCCGCCACTTCGGCTGCCACCCGGGCGTTGTTCTGCAGCAGGGCTATGTTGGTCTGCATGCTTTGACCTTCACTGAGCTTGCTAACCCTTTCGAGCAGATAGGGTGTTATCGCATTACCGCGGATGCCATCCTTTTCAGCTCGCGCCAGAGCCAGTTCGATCCAACCTTCGACGATTTCGTGCTCAATCGCCAGTTCTTCAGGCGGAGGCACTACCAGCAAAACACCGCTTTTAATACCCAATTCCCATTGGGCTTTGGCAATTTTAGCAGCTTCTTCGGCGAAATCGACTCGTGCTTTCAACTTGATTCCGCTCGAAGTTGAATAAAATGCAGGTAGTTCGTTGGTTTTATAACCAATCACAGGCACACCCTGGGTTTCCAGGTATTCCATGGTTGCCGGCAGATCCAAAATTGCCTTGGCACCAGCGCAGACCACCAATACAGGGCAGCGCCCAAGCTGTACCAGGTCCGTTGAAACATCCATCGAATTTCCGCGGTGCACACCGCCAATTCCACCGGTGGCAAAAACCTGGATACCCTGCTTCTCAGCTACGAACATGGTTGCAGCAACAGTAGTGCCGCCAGTCTCCTTTTTAGCGAGGGCTATCCCAAAATCGCGCAGGCTGATCTTGCGGGGGCTTTCAGCCTTAGCCAGGTTTTCCAGGTCAACATCGCTTAACCCAACTTTCACCTTGCCGTCCATAAGGGCGATCGTGGCAGGAAATGCGCCCCCCTCACGGACGATTGACTCCATCGCCCTGGCAAGTTCAAGGTTTTGGGGTTGGGGCAAACCATGAGTGATTACAGTGGATTTCAGGGCAACTATCGGCTGACCAAAGCGTTTCGCCTTCGCAACTTCAGGGTTGAGCAGGTAATAAGAAGATTTAAGGGAAGGCTCCAAAGATGTCATAGGGCAATTTTATCGCATATAAATTGAGGAAAATTTGGAGAATTGGCTTCCTGCATCTCATCGACTATCCTTTACACTAACTTTTCAAGATCTGCATTCTCTCATTTGATCCCCTTCACCTTTTCTCGATTTGATGACTATAAAAAACATAACAAACCCAAGCATTAGCTATTTTCACCCTATACCCCTCCTAATATCAGTCTTCAGCAGTATCGGTTAACTGAACGCTCTCTCATATCCGGTTATATTTGCTATAGCAGTTTTTTGTCTGTATACTGATAATATCCACCCATCCATTCGAAATACAAGCGAGCGCCTCAAGGGCGATTATTCGCAATTGTCCAACGCACGTTACCACAACCTTCAGGAAGGTGCGTGCAAAAATGTTTGAAAGGAGATGGTAACATAACCAGAAAAGCTTTTTGGCTCAAAAAGGTCTTAATGCTGCTGGTACTAGGCATGCTAGGGGGCACCATGTTTACTTCCAGTCAAGCAAATTCAATTACTGGCGGTGGCTTAGGACCAGTTATCGTTATTTCAGATCTCAATGGGGACGACTGGGCTCCTGATATTGCCTACAATTCTGTTCATAATGAATACCTGGTCGTTTGGGATCACATAGCTCCAGGCGATGTCGTTGATGTTTATGCCCAAAGGATATCAGGGGATGGGCGTTTGCTGTCCACCTTCCTGGTGGCAAGCAATCCTTATAATCAATCCAACCCATCTGTTGCTTATGACCCGCTCATGGACCGTTACCTGGTTGTATTCGCTTATGACTATCATGGGAACGACAGCGATTGGGATATCAACGGACGTTTTATCCCCTGGGATGGTCCAAGTGCCAGCTTACTCGATTTTGGCATTTGCACCTGGACGAGCAACCAGAGAAAACCAAGCGTTGCATATGCACAGAGTCAACAGGAATTTCTGGTGAGTTGGACAAGCGAGCCTATTGGGCAGCCAAGCTACATTAGCGCACGGAGGATTTTTGGGTCAGGAGGATTTCCGCCGGGAGATGGTTTTACCATTTCATCAGGCAGTGAATATAGGGATGATTCCGATATCGCTTACAATTTGGCGCGTAACGAATACCTGGTAACCTGGGATGTGGATATGGGTTTTGGCAACCTGAACATTATGGGCATACGTTTAAATGGACAGGGAATACCCCTGCTTGGAGGGGATCCTTATCAGATCGGAGAGTTCACCATTGCTGGTTGGCCCGATCTGGAGGAAAAACCAGCGGTGGCAGCCTGCAGGGTTGCGGACCAATACCTGGTAACCTGGCAATCAGACCAGGGGACAGGCGAAGCAGATTTCGCCATATATGCGCGATACTTGAGCGGGGAAGCGGTTCTCGGTTCAGTTGTGTTAGTGGATGACACTCCGAGCCTACAGGTAGAAGCATCTATCGCCTGTAACCATGCTGGGAATAAATACTTGTTAGCTTGGATGGACAAGGTCGTAGGCGGCGAGTATCAGATCTTCTCGAGATTCGCGCGCACAAATGGAACGCTGGAGGAACCTTTTGGAATTATGGGCCCCAGGTATCAGGCCGACAGGCAATTGCCTGCTTTGGCAGGAGGAAAAAATAACTTCCTCTCTGCGTGGATGCATGACCGGGATGGAGGAACGGACATAGATATCTATGGAAGATTAATTGGCTATTTTGTGTATTTGCCGCTAATTAATCGGTGAGCCCTATACAGTAAATATAGAAAGGGGCGGATGAGGACAGAACAATGACCCTCATCTGCCCTTCGGGCAGAGACTGACTTGTTGGGTCAACCTCTATAGATGTGGGCAATCGACTGACCTGACCAAATTTTCTCATGTCATGTTTTTCTTTTCCCAGATTTCTTGGGTACAATAAATCAAAAAGAAACATGACAGAAAACAACAACCACCTTACACCAAAACGCTGGAAAATTTCACCCCTTGTACCTCCTCACATCAGCCGTGAACTCTCAGAATATACTCCTTTCTTACGACAGCTGCTTTTTAACCGGGGCATAACCAACGCTGAAAGTGCTCGTGCCTATCTGGGTGCTGAGTCGCCCACTGATACCAATCCTTTCTCCCTGAAAGACATGGACAAAGCGGTTGCCCTCATCCGCGAGGCTCTTGAAAGCAATCAAAACATCGCAATTTATGGCGATTACGATACCGATGGAGTCACTTCCAGCGCACTGCTTTACGAACTATTCGATCAACTTGGGCACACACCCAGGGTTTACATTCCCAATCGTTTCGACGAAGGTTACGGTCTCAACCCCGATGCCATCCAGCAGCTTGCCTCGGAAGGCATCGACCTCATTATCAGTGTCGATTGCGGCATCCGCGCTCACGAAGAGGTTGCCCTTGCAAAGCAATTGGGCATGAAGATCGTCATAACTGATCACCACCTTCCTGGAAAAGAATTGCCTGCGGCTGACGCTGTGATTGATCCGCATCAACCTGGTGACCCTTACCCTTACAAAATGCTGGCAGGGGTGGGTCTGGCATACAAAGTTGCCAAGGCTTACCTGATGGCTTTCCCTGACCCCGCTGTCGACTATCGCCAGTGGCTTGACCTGGTCAGTATCGGTACAGTGGTCGACATTGCCCCCCTCAATGGGGAAAACCGCGCCCTGGTCAAGGCTGGCTTGCAGCAGATGCGTCAGACTCACAGGCAGGGGCTCTACTCGTTGATCCAGACCTCAGGCATCAAGATCGACCAGCTCAACGCCGGTCACCTTGGCTTTGGTGTTGGTCCCCGGCTGAATGCCGCTGGGCGCATGGATTCCGCACTGGCTGCCTTCGAGCTGCTAACCACCAAAGACCTTTTCCGCGCCGGCGCTCTTGCCCAGCAACTGGACAATTACAACAGCCAGCGCAAAGAGATCATGCACGCCATTCAGGATCGCGTGGTGGCTGAGGTTAATGTTTCAGATCCGGAAACGCCGATCATCATCTCAATCGCTGAGGATTACGAAGAAGGCGTGATTGGTCTGGCAGCCGGGCGCGTCACGGAAGGCTTTTACAAACCCGCTATCGTCGGCAGGCTCGAGAACGGCATGGTCAAAGCCTCCTGCCGGACAATCCCCGAGTTCAACATCGTCGAAGCGCTCGATCAGTGCGCCGATCTGCTGGACCACTATGGCGGACATGCCATGGCAGCTGGTCTCAGTTTTGAAATTAGCAAACTGGAGCCTTTCAGAGAACGGATCACCCAGATCGCTTGCACGAGTTTATCTGGAATGGAGCTGGCACCCGAATTGTCGATTGATTACGATATCAATCTCGACAAGCTAAAACCCGAGCACATCCCGGGCATCCTTTCGGATATAGCCCAGCTGGAGCCGACCGGCACCCACAACCCGGACGCACTCTTCTGCAGTCGCAATTGCCGTGTGGCGAAGGCTTATTGCGTCGGTGACGGGCGCCACCTCAAACTAACTCTGGGTACGGGAATGCATCAATTTGACGCAATCGCCTTCAACCAGGGTCAGTGGATCCAGGATATGCCGGCGTATGTTGATATCGCTTATGCTTTTGAGATCAACTCTTACCAGGGCAGGCAATCTTTGCAGTTGAATATCAGAGATATTAAAAAGTCTGATTGTTCGTAAAAAGGATTAGCTAATCAGGCAGGATGCGGTATTGCTGGGATTTTTCTTCAACCCGACCAGAAGCAAACCTCGATTTGGTGCTCGCATCCAGGATGATCGTTTTCCCTGACTTCTGGACGCGTTCCAACATCTGCAAAAGATCCCTCATTGCGTTTTCCGCCTGGCGACCTCGCTCAAAGCCCAATCGATAGGTTAAGAAACCCGGATTAACAGCCAAAACCTCGAACACCCCAGTCAAAGCTTTGGAAAATTGTTGGTTTTGCCTATGCTGTTCAGTCGGATACAGAGGTTGTACTGGCTTCTTTAAATTGACTGCCAGGGAATCCAGCATGACTGG
>DHUW01000009.1:58757-72316 GCA_002409365.1 Anaerolineaceae bacterium UBA5224
TCTTGATTCTTTCCAGGACTAAGTCGGCATATTCCTGGTAGACATCCTTAATTGGTCGGTCATCATTTTCCACCTGGAGTGCGGGAATTGGTGTGCCCACCCTCATTTCAATTTTCGGTCTCTTCAACTTGAGAGCCCTGGCTAACCCGTTACGGAAACCGCTGAATCCGATTGGCACAACAGGTGCCTGTCCCTTATGGCTCAACCATGCAACCCCGACCTGGGCTTTCATACGACCAGGATTCCAGGTTCCGCCCTCTGGGTAAATTCCCAGGACCCCGCCCTGCTTGAGAATACCCAAAGCCTTGTTCATTGCGTCCCGGTCCAGGATACCGCGATTGATTGGGATGAAACCATAAAAATCTACCAGTTGATCAATCAGACCCTCAAAGGGCATATCACCAGCTCCAACTAATTCCACCAGCCTTTTTGGATAAACTGCCATCAGAAGCGGTTCAAGAGTAGAGACATGGTTTCCAGCTAAAATCACGGGACCTTCAGCCGGAATATTCTCCAATCCGCTTATGGTTGGACGCGCGAGCAAACGTAACAATCCCCTCGCGAAAAGATTTACTGCTTTTCTGCGAAAGTTGAGACGTGGATAGGTGATTTCATAATTATCTGAGGTGTTCATTATGCTACAAATTGATTAACCTGCAAATTGGATTAAAGTTTCAGGAAAAAAAATAATGCCCCCACGGGAATTCGAATCCCGGTTTCGGCCTTGAGAGGGCCACGTCCTAGGCCGCTAGACGATGGGGGCGTCAGGTTAGAAATAATATCATGGTCTGATTTAATCGTCAACGAAATTGATATTATCTGTCATCCTGAGCGAAGCGAAGGATCTTAATGGTTCAACCACGAGGATACTTCGTAAAAGAGGCTCTCGATGACAAAATTCCTTCTCTACGGAGCAGACATCGACCGTTCCCCGTCCAACCCCTCTACACTTCCGTGCATCCCAGCGGCAAACCCCTATAATCTGAATAAAAAAGGAGTGATTATGAACTATCGTCATTTAGGAAAATCTGGTCTGAAGGTCTCGGAACTCTCTTTTGGTTCCTGGGTCACCTATCACAACCAGATTGATGTCGAACATGCAAAACAATTAATGTCTGCCGCCTGGGATCACGGTGTAAACTTTTTTGACAACGCTGAAGGCTATGTCAAGGGGCAATCGGAACAAATCATGGGGCAAGCCTTGCGCGAGTTAGGTTGGAAGCGGGAAGAATACCTGGTCTCGACCAAAATTTTCTGGGGCGGCAAGACACCCAATGAGACCGGTTTGAGTTTTAAACACATCGTTGAAGGTGTGGACCGCTCGCTGCGTAATTTTGGGCTCGATCACGTTGACCTGGTTTATGCCCATCGACCTGACCCCGAAACTCCCATTGAAGAGACCGTGCGCGCTTTTAACCATGTCATCAATCAAGGAAAGGCTTTCTACTGGGGCACTTCCGAATGGCCTGCGGAATCAATCCTGAAAGCGGCAAAAATCGCCAAGAAAAATCACCTGATCGGTCCAACCATGGAGCAACCAGAATACAACCTGCTCCATCGCACGAGGGTCGAAGAAGAATACGATATTCTTTACCGCAAACTTGGGTTGGGCACCACCACCTGGAGCCCGTTGAAATCCGGCATGTTGACCGGTAAATACCGCAGTGGCGCTTTCCCGGAAGGCAGTCGGGCTACTTTGCCAGGTTACGAATGGCTTCAGGAAATGTTCAGTGACCCAGCACGCAGACAGGCTGTCGAGAACCTGGCACATATTGCCGATGAATTGGGTGTCAGTCTGCCGCAAATGTCCATAGCCTGGATTTTGAAAAACCCCCATGTCAGTACGGTGATCACCGGCGCAAGTAAGCTGAGTCAGTTGGAAGAAAACTTCAAAGCACTCGACGTAGTTCCCCTGTTGACCGATGAAGTGATGGCGAAGATCGAAGAAGCCATGGTCGGCTACCCTGACGACACCAAAGTCAACTAAATTTTATTGAGTAAATAGTCTTAACGGAACGAGATGATCTCGTTCCGTTTTTGTCATTGCCGATACGGTATAATTTTGCCAGTATAAACCAAGGAATTGCCTATGACAACAAAACGCATTAGTCCCGAATTATTTGAAAAACTGGTAGGGTTGGCAGCCCTCGAATTGACCGCCGAAGAAAGCACCTACCTTTTTGAGGAAATGAACCATCAGCTCGCTTCGGTTGAAGCTCTCAGCCAGATCCCTCTCCCGGAAGATGTAGAGCCTTCTTTGCACGGGTTGGAACCGAAAGGTTTGCCACCCCGCCCGGATGAATGGAAGCCTTTTGCCCATCCTGAAGCGATCATCGCGCTGGCGCCTGAAACCGAGGACGGCATGATCGTTGTACCGGATGTAAAGGGGGCAAAATGAGCCTGACTCAATTAAGTGCTTTTGAAGTCGCCCATAAAGTCCGCACTGGAGAGGTTAAAGCCGCAGAATTTGCACAGGCTGCACTTGAACAAATCAGAGCGGTTGATGGCGTTTCGGGCTCTCTCAACCCCGGTGAGCTCGACCCAATAGAGGAAAGCAAGGTTCACGCTTTTATCCAGGTCACGCAGGATAAGGCAATTGAGCAAGCGGAAAAAGTTGATCAAAAGATCGCCAATGGAGATGAGCCGGGTTTGCTGGCAGGCGTACCGCTTTCGGTAAAGGATATTTTTTGCGTCGAAGGTACGCGCACAACAGCCGCGTCAAAGATCATTGCCAATTTCGTCCCGCCGTACACCGCCACAGCAGTGCAGCGCCTGGTAGATGCCGGCGCTATCGTTCTGGGTAAAGTCAACTTGGATGAATTTACTTTTGGCTCTTCCAATGAATCCAGTGCTTTTCAACCCTCCACCAGCAACCCCTGGAATACCGAGTATGTTCCCGGTGGATCATCGGGTGGTTCGGCAGCCAGCGTTGCCGCCCAGGAAGTTGCCCTCTCGCTGGGTACCGACACTGGCGGCTCCATCCGCCAGCCGGCAGCTTTTTGCGGTGTGGTCGGGTTGAAGCCCAGTTACGGAAGGGTTTCACGCCTGGGTTTGATCGCCTTTGCCTCCTCGCTGGATTGCCCCGGACCACTCTCCCGGAATGTGCGTGATTCTGCCCTGATGCTCCAGGTGATGGCAGGCAACGACCCCAAAGACAGCACTTCCTCCACCCTCCCGGTCGACGATTATCTGGGTGCGCTCGAGCAAGACGTGAAGGGCTTGCGCATCGGGCTTTCCCCCGATTATGAAGCTGTCTACTATCCCGATTTGGAGAGCGGCGAACTGCACAGCGAGCCGATCCAAAAAGGGGTCCGTGAAGCTGTACTGAGAGCAGCAGAAACACTTGCCAAAGCCGGGGCAGAGATCGTTGAAAACGTGCCTATGCCCAACACGCGTTATGGCATTCCCGCCTATTTTGTGATCTCGCGGGTTGAAGCAGCCTCAAACCTGCACCGTTTTGATGGTGTCAAATATGGTTACCGCACACCAGAAGCTGTGGAAGACCTGAATGAGCTCTACCGTCGCAGCCGGGCAGAAGGTTTTGGGTTGGAACCGAAACTGCGCATCCTGATGGGGATGTATGTATCGGCTGCTGAACATGCTTCTTCCTATTACCAGAAAGCGCTGAAAGTGCGCTCCATGATCCGCAGCGACTTCGAGCACGCCTTTGACCCACAAGGTGCTTACCGCCTTGACGCTCTGCTCACGTCTACAACTGCCACCACTGCCTTCAAGCGTAAAGCTGTCTATGGCAATTCGGTCCTCATGCAGTATTCCGACCAAATGACGGTCGCCAGCAACCATGCCGGTGTGCCTGCCCTGACAATGCCTGGCGGTCTGGACGAGAATGGTCTGCCCATTGGTATCCAGTTGATCGGAAACGATTTCCGCGAAGAGATGATTTTGCGCATTGGGAATGCCTATGAGCAATTGACCGCAGACGATGCTTGGCGTAAGGTGCGCCCACAGGTGCTGCAAGGTGAGGTGAGAGCATGAAAGATTACGAAGTGATCATTGGATTGGAAACCCATATCCAGTTGAATACTGAAACCAAGATTTTTTGCAGCTGCAAAGCCGATTCCTGGGAAGCCGAACCGAATACCAATATTTGCCCGGTCTGCAGCGGTCTGCCCGGTGTGTTACCAGTTTTGAATGCCGAAGCGGTTCATAAAGGCGCAATTTTGGCGGCTGCGATGCATGCTCAGATCAACACCAAATCTTATTTTGATCGCAAGAACTATTTCTACCCTGATCTGCCCAAAGGCTATCAAATCTCCCAGTTTGACCAGCCGATCGGCAGAGGCGGCTACCTCGATCTGCCCCTGGAAAATGGCGAGACACGCCGGGTACGCATCCACAACCTGCATCTCGAGGAAGATGCCGGCAAGACCAAGACTGAGCGCGGCGTGCGGTTGCTCGATTTCAATCGCTGTGGTGTCCCCTTGGTAGAGATGGTGACTGAACCAGATTTGCGCTCAGGCGATGAAGCTGCCCAATACCTGATCCGTCTGCGCCAACTATTGCGGTGGATCGGCGTCTCAGAAGCCGATATGGAGCGTGGTCACCTGCGCTGTGACGCAAACGTCTCCATCCGCGAACGGGGCACTACTGTTTTGAATACCAAAACCGAGATCAAAAATGTCAACTCGATCGATTCAGTACGCCAGGCGATCGGTGAAGAAGCCAAACGCCAGATCGAACTGGTAGAATCGGGTGGAAAAGTGGAATCCTATACGCTCGATTGGGATGCCGATCGCGGTAAGCTTACCAAGATGCGCTCCAAGGAGACCGAAGCCGATTACCGCTACTTCCGCGAGCCCGATTTGTTACCTGTAGTGCTGAGCACCGAAGAAATTGATGCCGTTATTGCAAGGTTGCCGGAACTGCCTCTTGCAAGACGGGCGCGCTTTGAACAGGAATATCAGCTTTCAGCCTACGATGCCGAAATTTTAACCAGCGAGCGCAGCTTGTCCGATTATTATGAAGCCGCAGTTGCTGCATATGCAGGAGAAGCTAAAACAGCCGCCAACTGGATGATGAACGACCTCTCCCGGCTTTTGAATGACCTGGGTAAAACCGCTGACCAGCTGGTTTTGAAACCCGAAAACCTGGCAGAGATCATCAGCATGGTGGATAAAGGCAAGATCAACGCCGCCACCGGCAAGAGCCTGCTCAAGAAAGTGGAAGAAACCGGCAAGTCACCATCAGAAATTGTCGATGATGAAGGTTTGGGATTGATCGCAGACAGTGACGCCCTGCGTAAACAGATTGAAGGTATTTTAGCTGGTGCTTCTGCTGAAGTTGCCAGTTTCCGGGCAGGCAAAGAGAGCCTGTTAGGCTGGTTTGTGGGGCAGGTAATGCGTTCTTCAGGCGGTAAAGCCGACCCCAAACGCACCCGCGAGATCTTACTCGAGCTATTAAATAAAGAATGATGATTCCCGCCCCCTCTTCCGAATGAGGGGGTTTTTATTTTTTATAAAACTGGAAATATTGACACTGCCCCTTTTTAGGCTAAAATAAAGGCTACGCGGGCGTCGCCAAGTGGTAAGGCATTAGCCTTCCAAGCTAACACTCGTCGGTTCGAATCCGATCGCCCGCTTAAAAATCCCCCTCTCTTGAGGGGGTGTTTTTTATCCGATTTTGGATAATTCTGGTCAATCGCAGGAAAAACCATTTTGATAGGTAGTTTTTATATTTAAAGGGAAGGCATTGCCTATGAAACTTTCTACCCTAACAAAATCACAAAATAGGTAGTGATCACCAGCGCCCAGAGCATTGAATCCAGCCGGTCCAGGATACCGCCGTGACCAGGCAGGAGTTTGCCGGTATCCTTCACGCCCATGGTGCGCTTGAGCAAGCTCATCAGCGCGTCCCCAAAAAATGCCATCGGACCCATGATCAGACCCAGCAATCCCCCTTTAGCTGGTCCCAGTTCCGGTAAGACGCCTTTGAGGATCAAGCCGATCATTACTCCCGAGACCAAACCAACCAGCGTACCTCCCAGGAAACCTTCGAGCGTCTTCTTGGGGCTCAACTGCGGCAGCAGACTGAACCTGCCAAAACGGGAACCTACCAGGTAAGCCCCGGCATCCACCAGCCAGACCAATGCGATCGACACCAAAACCCATAAGTTTCCGTTTGAGCCGCTGTGATTAAGAGTGATACCGTAGGCGCCCAGAACGCCTATGTAAAAGACACCAAACAGCCCGAAAACAAAACCCTGAAAAGCCTGTTGGTCATCATGCTCATATTTCCACAGCGCCTTCAGACCAAAAATAGCCAGGATCAGGGGCAGCAAAATAAATTCCAAGGCAATGCTGCTGAATGCCCTCAGCAGGGCTATGGCGAAGATACCAGCGATGATCAGAGCATAGGAAACCTGGTATCCTGCCGTTTTGAGCATGCGGGTGTACTCGTAGCCGGCAAATGCCAGGATCAATGCCAGGAAAATATCAAAAACCCATCCCCCCAACCAAGCAATACCCAAAAACAAGGGTACAAAGACCAAAGCTGAAAGGACCCGGGTTTTCAGCATTACTTTTTGCTCAAACCGCCGAATCGTCTGTCACGTTTGGAATATTCTTCCAGAATTTTCAGCAGATCTTCTCCGCTAAAGTCAGGCCAGTAGACCTCTGGGAAGAACCATTCGCTGTAAACAGTCTGCCAGGTCAAAAAATTGCTGGTGCGTTTCTCGCCTGAAGTGCGAATGACAAGATCAGGGTCAGGTATGCCGGCAGTGAACATGGAGTCACTGACCAGCTTTACATCCACAGCCTCAGCTGGCACCCCTGATTTGATAATTTTCTTTATGGCGCTGACGATCTCATCCCTTCCACCATAATTGAATGCCAGGATCACATCGATGCGCGTATTGTTCCTGGTTAGCTCAATGGCGGCTTCGACTTTTTTGCGCAGAGATGGCGCCAGACCTTCCAGGTGTCCGATATGGAGCAGTCGTGCACCTTCCTTATGCAGTTCCTGGAGTTCAGTCTCGAGGAATTCTGCCAGTAACGCCATCAAGCCCTTGATCTCCTCTTCAGGACGGTTCCAGTTTTCGGTGGAGAAGGCATAGAAAGTGATGTGCTTGACGCCCGCATCGGCCGCTGTACGGATGATCCGGCGCAAATTTTTTGTGCCGGCGCGATGACCTGCCAATCGTGGCAAGCCACGCTCTTTTGCCCAGCGCCCGTTGCCATCCATGATGATGGCAACATGGGCTGGCACCTGGAGATCAGATTTCTCGCTCACTTTAAAATTCCATGATTTCTTCTTCTTTGCGTTTTCCGATCACTGCAACCTGGTCGATCATTTCGTTGGTCAGGTCCTGCAGTTGGGCTTCAGCTTCAAAACGCTCATCTTCCGAAATCAGTTTTTCTTTCTCGATATCCCGTAAATCCTTCAAGGAGTCCCGGCGAATGTTCCGGATGGAGACTCGAGCGTCTTCCAATCGGTTATTTACCATTTTTACAAGGTCATGGCGGCGTTCCTCGGTCAGAGGAGGCAGGTTCAGCCTGATCACTTTCCCGTCATTGCTGGGGGTGAGGCCCAGGTCGGATGCCTGGATCGCACGATCGATCGCTTTCAACGATCCTCCGTCAAAGGGTCTGATCATCAGTTGCCGTGATTCTGGCACGCTGATGGTCGCCAGTTGGATCAAATCCAGCTCAGTGCCATAATACTCAACCTTCAGCTTCTCAACCAGGGCTGGTGAGGCGCGACCGGTCCGGATGCCAACCAGGTCATCGCTTAAGACATCCAAAGTGTTCTGCATGCGTTCCTTGGCATCTTTAAGTATGTCATCAATCATAGTAACCTCCTCGGTTTCTGGTTTTTGTAGGATTCAATTTTATCACTGACGAGGGTAATAGCCTACAAAGCATAACGATTCACACTAAATTTTAAAAAGATTGTTGGGCTCCAGGATCGATCGGCCCATGTTGACAAAGCCAATAGGTTCCTCACACCAACGTCTACAGGGACCTATATCAAATCAATCCCGCAAGCAATTTCCAATGGACGAAAATTCGATTAACAAAAAAGGAGATGGCAAGCCATCTCCTCGATTTCAACACCTTGTTTGGTTATCTGTTTCTGCGGGTGATACGGTCAAAGACGACTGCCAGCACAAGCACCAGACCACGCACGATGTATTGGATTGAAATATCAATCCCCATCAGATTCATACCGCTGGTCAAAGACATCATCACCAGAGCACCAATGATCGAACCGATAATTGTGCCAACACCACCAGCTGCCGAAACCCCGCCGACGAAAGCAGCTGCAATCGCATCGGTTTCGAACCCTAAACCGGCCGTAGTAGTCGCAGAACGCAGTCGAGAGGCATACATAATACCTGAAAGAGATGCGAGTAAACCCATCGCACCAAAGACAATGTAGGTGATCTTCGAAACGCTGATACCACTCAGCTCAGCTGCTTCGGGGTTACCACCTACAGCGTAAATATGCCTTCCGAGGGGGGTCTTGGTTGTGATGAATTGGAAGACCAATACCACCAGCATCAAAATCACCAGACTCCAGGAAATACCGTTATATCCGGAGAGGATCCAGGCAATATAACCAATCAATGCTGAGATAACGACAAGTTGCACAATAAACAAACCCGGATTTGTGACCGTAAAGTTGTACGATTTCTTGGTCTTGCGACCCCTTATTGCAGAAATGATGTACAAGATAATTGCGATCAGACCAAAGATCAAGGTTAACTTGTGCCTTCCTGGTAAAATCCCACCCAAAAAGGGGAGGTCAGGAATGAACCCATTTCCAATAGCATTGAAGATCGGGTCGCGGATTACGATCGTACCGGTACCCATGGTGACCAGCAGCAGTGCACCGCGATAAACAAGCCCGGCTGCCATGGTTGATACGAAGGCGGGCACGCCAAGTTTCGCAACAGGCGTAGCGGTGAGCATTCCAGCGAGCATACCCAGCACCATTACAGCGGGGATAACCGCAAAAACCGGCCAGCCCCAAAAGGTCATGGCAATGGCAGCAAAAGCTCCCAGGAAACCAGCCAGATAGCCAACTGAAAGCTCAATATGTCGAATGACAATAATAAGAGTCATGCCAACTGCCAAAACTGCGATATAGCCCATTTGGTTGATCAGGTTGCTGATATTTCTGGAGGAGATGAAGACGCCGTCTGTCGTGATCGTGAAGAAGATCATGATGACGACCAGTGCAAAAAACATAAAATAATCGCTGATATTCATCTTCATGATATCCAGCAGGCTCTTAAACCTGTCTGTCTTGCTTGTTGTTTGCTTTGAATCTTCCATTAACTCCTCCTAATAATCCACTGCCAATTCCATGATGGCTTCTTGCGTGGCGTCTTCAGCTGGCATTTCGCCGTTGATCCTCCCGGCAGACATAACATAAATACGATCACTCATCCCCAGGATCTCAGGTAATTCAGATGAGATCATGAGAATGCTCATGCCCTGGTCCACCAATGAATTCATCAATGTATAAATTTCATACTTCGCACCAACATCAATACCACGGGTTGGTTCGTCCAAAATTAAAACGCCAGGGTGCACAAACAACCATTTGCCCAGGGAAACCTTCTGCTGGTTTCCACCGCTGAGGTTTCGCACCTTTTGCTCGATGCTCGGGGTTTTAATACCAAGTTGGGTGCGATATTGATTGGCAACCAAAATTTCTTCATTCTCATTGATCACGCCACCCTCGGTTATTTCCTTGAGGTTCGCCAGGGTGATATTATGTCTGACATCATCAATCAGAATCAAACCATTTCCTTTACGGTCCTCGGTGACATAGGCAAGGGAAGCTTTGATTGCGTCAGCTGGGTCACGGAATTTTTGTTCCACTCCGTCGATAAAGACTTTTCCACTAACCCGAAAGTGGTCCGGGTTGCCAAAGATACTCTTCGCCAATTCCGTGCGTCCTGACCCCATCAGACCAGCGATCCCAACTATTTCGCCGGCATGCACATTGAGATTAATTTCCTTAAGAATATCTCTGCCAAGAGCATAAGAATAAGCGCACCATTTCTCCAGACGCAGAGTTTCTTTGCCAAAAGGTTTCTTTTCGCGTTTTGGGTAGACATTATCAATCGATCGACCGACCATATGCTTGATCAGGATAGGCTCATTGACTACATCCTTATGCGCATCAAGCGTGACTACAGTTTTACCATCTCGTAAAACAGTGACAGTATCTGCGATTGCCAAAACCTCGCGTAATTTATGGGAAATAAGAATACAAGTAACGCCCTGATCTTTGAGTCCTTGGATCAAGTGAAGCAGGTTGTCACTGTCAGTCTCGTTCAATGCTGCTGTAGGTTCATCCAGAATAAGGATCTTTACTTCCTTTTTCAATGCCTTGGCAATTTCGACCAATTGCTGTTTTCCAACTCCCAGATCCTTAATTTTGGTAAGCGGGTTAACATCCAACCCAACCTTTTTTAAGATCTCAACGGCTTGCTTTATCGACTCGTTCGAGTCAATTACAATACCGTTGGTAAGTTCGTTTCCTAAGAAAATATTTTCGTAAACAGATAATTCCGGAATTAATGCCAACTCTTGATAAATAATCGCAATACCCGCGTTTTCGCTTTCACGGATACTGTTGAATTTCTGCAATTCACCTTCAACAAAAATGTCGCCTGAGTAGGATCCATAGGGGTGCACGCCACTGAGAACCTTCATTAGGGTAGATTTACCGGCTCCGTTCTCTCCAACCAGGCAGTGGATTTCGCCTTTACGCACACTGAATGTGACGTCATCCAAAGCCTTCACTCCGGGGAATTCCTTGGTGATGGACTTCATTTCAAGAATGGGTTTCTCCATAGGCTCTCCTCCTGCTAATTTCTATGTATTTTAGTAGTGACCGGTTTCCCGGTCACTACTAAAAATTTATTTATAAGATTTACTCTAAACCAGTGAAGTCACTGGCAGGGTAGTAGCCAGAATCAATGATGGTGGCTTTGACATTGTCTTTGGTAACAGTAACAACAGCAGATGGTTTGGCGGGTACGTCAATAACATTGTTGTTGTAGGTTGTGGTTTTCTCGGGGGTCTTACCATCGAGGAAAGCGACAGCGGCTGCAATGGCATCGGCGACGAGGGTGCGGACGTCTTTCAGAACGGTCATGGATTGTTTGCCATCGATAATGTACTGGACAGAGGCCTTTTCGGCATCCTGACCGGTGACATAATATTTGGTCACATCAGCGTCAGCAGCGAAAGCATCGGCAATAGCGCGAGCGGTACCATCGTTTGGTGCAAGGATGAAGACTTCGCCCTTATCGGCTGCAGTTGCAGCGGTCAGGTTAGCTTCAGCTAAGCCCTTGGCAACGTTGAAATCCCAGTTAGTGGTAACCTGACCGAGGATTTTGCCCATTTCATCACGGGTAAGAGTTGCCTTGTCCTGAAGGGCAACAGCTTCGGATGAGTTCTTGATCACAAAAGTGCCGTCAGCGATTTTGGGTTGCAGCACGTTCCATGCACCTTCGAAGAAGAGGAAGGCGTTGTTGTCAGAGGAAGCACCAGCATACAGGTACAGGGGCAGACCAGTGCCAGCGGCATTGTCCACCAGGTATTGAGCCTGTGCTTCACCAACGGCTACAGAGTCGAAGGTCACATAGTAATCGACAGCGTCGGTATCAAGGATCAGGCGGTCATAAGAGACAACCTTCACACCAGCGTCGCGGGCAGCTTCAGCAGCTGCGGCTGCGGCGGTACCGTCATGGGGGCAGATAATCAAAACTTTGATGCCCTTGGAGATCAAGGTTTCAACGTTTTGCTTCTCTTTGGCGGGGTCACCCTGGCTGAACAGAATTTCCACTGAATAGCCCTGCTGAGTGAGTGCATCCTTAAAACGGGTCTCGTCTTGGATCCAGCGAGGTTCATCTTTGGTGGGGAGCACGATGCCTACTGCCAGTTCTGAGCCGGTCGTGGCGGGCTCGGTGGTTTCAGGTTCGGGGGTTGTGGTGCAAGCACCCAGGACCATGCTCGCAATAATAACTACGGTTGCGAGAGTGAACAAAAATTTAAAACGTTTCATTTCTTCTCCTTGTGTAAGTTTGGCGAAATTAGTTGATTCCGCAGCGAAGATCATACGAGTTATGCGTATTTTGCTGATCTTTCGTATTACTGAACCGAAACTAAGTCGCCCGAGTTTGAGGGATATTCCCCTACAGCATAGATTATATCGCAAGTGACAAAATATGGGATTCTGTTTCACGGACGTACATGGAGCAGAAACTTGAAGTCTACGATGATATAATCGCGTCTATATAACACAAAAGAAACGAGTAAAATTATGGCTAAAACAAGTGTTCCATGCCCCAATTGCCGTCAACCAATCTTGATTGACTTGCAGCGCTTATTCGACCTGAATACCGACCCAAAGGCAAAAGAGTTGTTACTTTCTGGAGGCGCCAACGCTTTCCAATGTCCTCATTGCAGATACCAGGGTGTTTACCCGACCCCCATCGTCTACCATGACCCGGACAAGGAACTCCTGCTGACCTATTTTCCACCAGAACTGCACACTCCGATCACCGAGCAGGAAAAAACTATTGGTCCCCTGATCAAAAAAGTGATGGACGATCTGCCACCAGAGAAGCGAAAGGCTTATTTGTTCAAACCCCAAACCATGCTGACTTATCAGCGGTTGCTTGAGACAATTCTCGAAGCCGATGGCATCACCCCCGAAATGATGAAAGCCCAGCAAGAAAAACTGCTGTTGATGCAAGAATTGGTCAACCTCAGCCCCGAATCGCTGCCGGAGCGGATCGCTCAAGTGGATGAAAAGATTGATGAAGAATTCTTCATCTTACTTCAACGTCTTGCCCAGGCATCAGCCGCCGCAGGTGACCAGCAGTCGGTCCATGCCCTCACGCACCTTCAGAAGTCTTTGCTTGAGCATTCTACTGTTGGTAAAGCAGCCGCCCTGGAAGCCAATGAGACTCGTGCAGCAATCAAGGAACTGACAGAACTGAGCAAAACCGGTATTACCCGGGAAAATCTGCTTGATTTAATGATCAAAAATGCTGACAGCGAAATCCGACTATCTACCATCGCATCGATGGCAAGGGGGGGGCTGGATTACACCTTCTTCCAAACCCTATCAGAACGGATCGATCAGGCCAAAGGCCAGGAGAAAAGCCATCTCGGCTGGCTTCGGGAAAAACTGCTGACGATTGTGGAGGCGATCGATAAAGCTGTACAGGCCCAAATCGAGGAGTCCCAGCAATTATTGAAGGATCTCCTCGCGGCCGATGACGTCGAAAAAGCCACTGAAGAAGCCCTCCCAAAGATCAACCAGGCTTTCACAGATGTGCTTAATAATGAAGTAACGACCGCACAGGAGGCCAACGATACTGACAAACTGACGAAATTGGTGAAAATTGTTGGCGTTTTGCGCTCTGCCAGTACCAGTGGGGCTGTAATTCAGGTGATTGAACAAATGCTGCAAATGGATTCGCCGGAAGAGCGTCAAAAAGTGCTCGAAGGCGTGGGTGAAGCGATCAATGATGACTTCACCCAGACACTGGGCAGCCTGATCACACAGGT
>DHUW01000059.1:0-573 GCA_002409365.1 Anaerolineaceae bacterium UBA5224
CCGCCCTACGAGGAGTTCGTTCGTGCGGAGGGGTTATGGTTGGAGAAGCGGGTTTCATGCGGCGTAGTCCGCCCTACGAGCTATGAGCTAATCTGTAATAATTTCTTTTGCCCAGGAGCGGTTGGAGAGGTACCAGGAAACCAAATTTTGCACGCCCTCCTGCAGCCCGACGCGGGGTTGCCAGCCAAGCATGGTTTGGGCTTTGCTGACATCGGCGACGTTGCTGAAGACATCCGCGGGGTGGAAGGGGGCATAAACGCGGTTGGCTTTTTTGCCGAGCAGTTGTTCGATCAGCTCTATGACGGCGTTGATGGTCATCACTTCGTGACCGCCCAGGTTGAAGACTTCGTAACCGACATTTTTCAGCGCCAGCAGGGTGCCAGCTGCGATATCATCCACATAGGTGAACCCGCGCGACTGCTCACCACTGCCATTGATGACAACGGGTCTGCCCTCCGCGATCCACTGGCAAAAGCGGAACATGGACATATCGGGTCGCCCGGCAGGACCGTAGACCGTGAAATAACGCAAAACGCTTATGTCGATACCGTAAAGGTGATGGTAGGAATAGGC
>DHUW01000059.1:773-5396 GCA_002409365.1 Anaerolineaceae bacterium UBA5224
AAGGCTTCGGCGCCCTTTTTACTGGCAGCATAAGGCGCCAGGGGGCGGTCGGTGGGGGCAAGCTCGGAATGTGGCTGGGTACCGTCGGCTCCATAGAGGCTGGAAGTGGAGGCAAGGATGAACTTGGGCACTTCTTGACGGCGGGTGTATTCGAGCAGGTTGAGTGTGCCCAGCGTATTGGTGTAGAGGTAGCTCCAGGGGTCGGACATGCTCTGGCGCACGCCTGCCATGGCAGCCAGGTTGATCACCGCCTGGGCTTGCGGAACGACCTCGGCAAGCTGGTCAATTACCGCCAGGTCGGTGATGTCTGTTTTCAGGAAAGTGAAGCCAGGTTGAGGAAGCAAGTTTTGCAGGCGATGCTCCTTCATGCGCACATCGTAAGCTGCAGAGAGATTGTCGACACCGACAACCTGGTGACCTTGTGCGAGGAGGGCATCGGCAACTTTGGAGCCGATAAAACCAGCCGCACCAGTGACGAGATATGTGCTCATCAGAGTTTGATCACCTTCAGACTGGCCTTCGGTACGTCCTTGGTGGCATTGCGTGCATCGAAGATCAGTTGGGCTTTGTCGACCACCATGTTGTAATCAATTTTGGAGTGATTGGTGATGATGGCGACCAGGTCAGCGTTCTCGACGCTGGCAGGGAGGTCCTTTTCTGAGCTCATCTGGATGTTTTCGTAATCCAGTTCCGGGACGAAGGGGTCATAATAGGTGACAATGGCGCCCTTCTCACGCAAAAGGTGAATGATATCCAAAGCGGGTGATTCGCGCATGTCATTGATGTTTGGTTTATAAGCCACGCCAAGGATCAGAACCTTGCTGCCATTGAGTGGTTTTTTGTAGCGATTAAGCGCATCCTGGATGCGATTGACAACATAACGAGGTTGTCCGGTATTGATCTCGGAGGCAAGATCGATGAAGCGCGTAGTGTAATTGAGGGTCTTCATCTTCCAGGAAAGGTAGAGGGGGTCGATAGGGATGCAGTGTCCCCCCAAACCGGGACCGGGGGTGAACTTCATAAAGCCGAAAGGCTTGGTTGCAGCAGCATCAATGACCTCCCAAACATCGACGTCCAGGCGCTCACACATTTGGGAGAGCTCGTTGACCATGGAGATGTTGATCATGCGGAAGGTGTTTTCGAGCAGTTTCGCCATTTCGGCTACTTCGGCAGTCGAAACGGGGACGATTGTTTCAATGGCTTGCTCATACCAGGCTTTGGCGACTTCTGTGCAGGCGGGGGTGATTCCGCCCAACACTTTGGGTGTGTTGACGGTGGTGAAATCTTTACGACCAGGATCGACCCGTTCGGGTGAAAAAGCGAGGAAAAAGTCTTCACCGACCTTCAGGTTACTTTCATTGGTAAGTTTGGGCAAAACGAACTCGCGGGTGGTACCGGGGTAAGTGCTGGACTCGAGCACGATGACCATACTGCGGTGTAAGTAAGGAGCGATTTGCTCGCTGGCGCTGGAAATGAAAGACATGTCCGGGTCCCCTGTTTTACGCAGGGGAGTGGGAACGCAAATTGAAACCGCGTCAATTTCTGAGAGCACAGAGTAGTCAGTTGTGGCACGCAGGCGACCGGCATCGATATGTTTGCGCAACTGGGCGTTGGTGACATCTGAGATGTAACTTTCGCCACGGTTGAGCATTTCCACTTTTTCTTCATTAGGATCAATCCCTGTGACGTTGAAGCCGGCATTGGCGAAAGTGATCGCCAGGGGCAAACCAACGTAACCGAGACCAAGCACGGAAATGTTTGCACGTTTTTTCTGAATATCTTGAATTAAATCTTCTTTTACCATTTTTACCTCACAGAGGCTGACCATTTATTAAAACAAACTAAGTTAAAACAACCTAAGTTGTTCCGGCGGCTTCTGATATTCTGAATCGTTTGGAGAAATTTGTTCTTCGGCTTTTTCGATCACCCGTTCGTCAATTGTCGGTTGGATCACAGGGGCTGAGTGTTGGGCTGCTGGTTCCGGTTCCAGCCTTGGAGCTGTAGGAGGGGTGATAAAGCGCTTCAATCGTTTGAAATCTTCAATCAGGGTCTGTCGCAGCGCCGGTTGATGTAAAGCAGCGGCAGGATGGTACATCGTGACCACTTTTCGATTGTCAACATTATGAGTGCGCCCATGGATGGCGCTTATGCGTCCGTCAATGACGAATTTCGCCATCGATATGCGACCGAGTGTGACGATGACCTTGGGGTCAAGCAGTTCAATCTGCTCATCGAGGTAGCGCTGACAGGCAGTCAATTCTTCAGGCAAGGGGTCGCGATTGTTGGGCGGGCGGCACTTGACCACGTTGGTGATAAACACCTGGTCACGGTTCACCCCGGCAGCTTCGAGCAACTCATCTAAAAATTGCCCAGCCTGACCGACGAAAGGCTTGCCCTGCTTGTTTTCATGAAAGCCGGGAGCTTCGCCTATGAACATAATATCAACCCGGGAAGGACCTTCGCCCGGGACTGCGTTCAAGCGACCTTTTGCCAATTGGCAGAGTTGACAGTTGATGATTTCCTGGCGAATTTCTTGTAATCTTTGTTCTGCAGACATATAAATACCCAGTAAAGATTTTACCGCATCATATCCATAGAGACGCAATTTGGTGGAAGAAAGTTCCTTAAAATATCTCTGTCCAGGTTAGGCAGGGTCATTAAAAGGGCATCTTCCTGGTTATCCTGGTAATAATTCCTTCGTACTCCATCGGTTTTATAGCCAAACCTTTCATATAGTTTGATGGCAGCCAGGTTGCTCACACGAACTTCCAAAAGGGAGCTTGTCGCCCCACGATAGGAAGCAATCAGGAGGGCGGTTGCCAGGAGGGCTGCACCGATACCTTTTTGACGATGGTCCGGATGGACGGCAATCGTCGCGACATGCGCCTCATCCACCACCAGCCACACCACAATGGCACCAACCACATTGCCTGATTGCTCAACTGCAACCTGGCAGATGCTGTAGTTGGTGGTCAGTTCGTAGGCAAAGGTGTTTTTCGGCCAGGGCTCAGTAAAACTAAGCTGATCAAGCAGGCTGACCATTGCCAAATCTTCCCGTTGCATCGGTCGGACCGCATAGAGTTCATCCATAGGAGGAAGTTAATCTGGTACGTTGCTTAGAGTGTGCACATAGATGGGCGAGAGACTGACGATATCGTCTGCATGCCCTTCCTGCAATTTGCCCCAGGCGAGTTCAGCCAAGACTGAAGGCCTGCGAACGCAGGCTGATGCCGGCGCCAGCTGTGAAGTCTTCCACTTACGTCCCATGATCTGCCGCTCTTCAGCACCCAACTCTCCGACCACATATACTGGTGAAGTGATGCTGGCAGCGATGGTTTTGATGTCATCGACTTTTGTCTCAGTGACCTGTCCCCATCTTGGTCGATTATAGCGGAAGCGTGCCCAGGCAAAACGACCGCGACCGACTTTGAGCATGGCGATCATTGGCCGACGTAAACCAGGTTGCGAGGCGACCAGCACTTCGAGAGAAGGTACACCTGCAATAGGCAGGTTCTGTCCAAGCGCCAGCCCCTTAGCGGCACTGAGCCCGATACGCAGACCAGTGAACGAACCTGGACCAAGGGCGACACCAACGCCGGTCAACTGTGAGGGCTTGATCTGGCATCTTGTTAACATTTCGGCTATAGCAGGAACCAATTCTACAGTGTGATAGTTTTGGCTGCGCCAGGTGTGTTCAGCCAGAATCTGGACGCCGTCGTAGAGAGAAATGCCAATCCATTGGGTAGAAGTGTCGATCGCTACTAACATATCAGGCTCCAAACAAGGCTTTCTGAAGTTTATTCAGTAATTGTTCATATCGTTTGCCATTAGGTGTGAAGACAAGATGCCTTTGTTCGGGATTGATCCAGGACATCTCGATCCAGAGATTCTCAATTGGTAAACTGGATTTCATTCGTTCTGCCCATTCCATCACTAAAACACCGTTTTCGAGCCCCTGATCCACTTCCAGGATTGCAGCATCGAGCGGCTGACCAGGGGTAAGACGATAAGCATCAGAATGATAAAAAGTCATACCGGTGGGATGGCGGTATTCGTTCATGATAACGTAGGTTGGGCTGCTAACCCTGTCTGCGGAACCCCATCCCTGCACGATGCCACGCACGAGGGTAGTCTTACCTGCCCCGAGATCGCCTTCGAGACAAATCACATCGCCAACTTGCAGCAAATTGCCCAGGCGGACACCAACCCGCAGGGTCTGTTCGGTACTGTGACTGAAAAATTCAAAGGCATGAGGCTTTAAAATAGGCATGATTTCGTGTATTTATCCTGCTTGTGATTATACCTTATGGCATACATAAAATAGACCGGATGTGAAACTCTTTCTGAAGATTCGGCCTATTTTACAAGTTTTGGTTTTCCAAGCCTTTAGATTTTTACGATGGGCACCCAGAGTTCCATAACGTAATCAGGACTGTCTGTATCACCTTCTAAGTAATATTCGAAATCTGGCGTTCCAGCATGACGATAACCATTTTCTGGCAGCCAGGTACCCGTGGCATACTCCCAGCCTTGCATGATACAGTCGGGAACAGGACCTTTCAATTCAAAAACGGCATATTCCGATTGGGGAACATCCAGAATGTCCAACCCCAGTGCTTTTGC
>DHUW01000059.1:5623-6934 GCA_002409365.1 Anaerolineaceae bacterium UBA5224
TGAGTCATAACATAAGCCCAGACCTTGTCCATTGCCCAGACCATATAATTGGTCCATGGAAAATTCTGCGAATAAACGCTCCCATAAGGCGGGGAGATCTTCATCTTGGCCATTTTTTACGGCAAGCCCTGCCACCTGGAATGCGGGTTTGGACTCAATTCGTACCTTCATTTTTCCTCGATTCTTGATAATGGGTTCGGTAGACCACGGCAAAAAAAGCCGTAAATAGGCATCTAATGTTACTACAACCTTTGTGAAATTTGTAGGCTAGATAGTGATCTGTTCGTGAGGAGTAACCATATCCTCGAGGATCAACTCCAGTCCCATGGTATGAGCACAGATGCCATGAGCCTGGAAATAATTACAGGTACAACTCCATTTCCCATTATCGTAAACGACGGTATGGTCGTTATTTTCGCCTTTGATATGAGCTTCAAAACTACTGAATTGGATGCGGTCGCGTTCTTCCGCATAGCGCTTAGCCTTCTCGATCTTACCGATTAATCCACTGTCCATGGTATAGAGGCTCCGTTTCTTTTGATTTAAACAAAAACACGCGCCAAATATTAAAGGCGAGTGTCTTCATTGGTCTCGTATTCACAGGTATTGCGTATCAAGCTAACTCCTGCATAGTAATTTAATTATAGAAGAAATCCGGTGCTTAGTCAATCGGATATGCAAGGTTGGTGGCAGGGATCAGGAAGCGGGGAACAGACTACGTGGAATCTAATTTTCATTCGCTAAATTATCAGAGTGAAGCTGCTCAGCATACTGCTCCCATTCAGCGAGAAGTTCTTCCAACTGGAGGGTGACAGCCTGGTAGGATTCGGTGATTTTTTGCAGTTTGCGCGAGTCGCTGGGGGGAAAAGCGAGCTGGGCTTCCCATTTGGCTTTTTCTGTTTCGACAGTATGCACTTTTGCTTCAACTTCAGCGACTTTCTTCTCTAATTGCTGACGCTGGTTGCGGCTGAGACCTTTTCGAACCGGTTTTTCCTCTTCCTGGTCTAATTTTTCAACCGTTACCGGTTCTCCAGGCTTGCTGCGGCTGGCCAGGAACTCTTTGTACTCCGAATAACTGCCCTTAAAGACACGCAGACTCTCCTGTGCAGGCAGCAGCTCCCAAATCTGGGTCGCCAGGGCATCAATCAGGTAACGATCATGCGAGACCAACAGGATCGTGCCGGGATAATCCGAAAGCACGTTTTGCAAGACTTCCTGCGTAGGCAAATCGAGATGGTTGGTGGGTTCGTCCAACAGCAAGAGGTTGGCATCTGAGAGCGCCAGTTTTGCCAGTGCCAGGCGCCCGCGTTC
>DHUW01000059.1:7230-29079 GCA_002409365.1 Anaerolineaceae bacterium UBA5224
ATCTCCTGGATCAGGTCGTTGGTGGGGTCAAGGTCTTCATGCGCCTGGGCGAAATAACCCACCTTGAGGCTGGCACCGAGTTGGGTACTGCCGCCGTAAGCCGGGATCTGCCCCAGGATGGTCTTAAGGAAGGTGGTCTTGCCAGCACCGTTGGGACCAATGAGCGCTACACATTCGCCGCGTTCCAGGACGAGATCTGGGCTGGTGAAAAGCGGACGGCCTTCATCTTCATAGCCAACCTGCAGGTCATAGGTGCGTAAAACCAGATCGCCGGAGCGACCGACAGTCTTCAGACGCAGGTGCATTGGGCGGGTATGGCTTTTGGGTGCAGTCAGGCGGCTGTCTTCAAGCAGGCGTTCCAGCCGGCGCTGGCGACCGCGTGCCTGGTTGTTGTTTTGAGTACCCAGGTTTTTGCGAATGTAATCTTCCTGTTTTTCAATGAACTCTGTCTGGGCTTCATATTCGGCCAGCCGACGGGTGTAGCGTTCCTCGCGCTGGTGGAGGTAGGCGGTGTAGTTACCACGATAGACCTCAAGCGTTGGGGTCATCTCCCAGATCACCCGGGCGGTTTGGTCGAGGAAGTAGCGATCATGCGAGACGATCACCACCGCGCCGTTCCAATCGCGCAGGTAGGCTTCGAGCCATTCCACGGCATTGATATCCAGGTGGTTGCTGGGTTCGTCCAGAAAGAGGAGGTCCGGATCTTCCAGCAAAATTCGCGCCAGGCGGGCACGGGTGCGCTGACCGCCCGAAAGCTGCTGGAGAGGACGCTGATAGTCAGACTCGTCAAAGCCCAAACCGCTGAGGGCTTGCTGGATGCGATTGCTGAAAGTGTAGCCGCCCTTGATGTCAAACTGATGCTGCAGTTTGCCATAACGGGTCAGCACCTCGGGAGGGCAGGCAGGGTCCTGCATCTGGAGCTCGAGTTGGCGCAATTCATCGCCCATCTCTATCAACCCTTCAAAGGCAAGCAGGCAGTTCGACCAAAGCGTCCCTTCGGTCTCTCGAACAGCTTCCTGGGGCAGGTAACCAATACGCAACCCGCGCGAACGGAAGACATTGCCTTCAGTCGGTTCATCTTCGCCCGCCAAAATGCGCAGCAGGGTGGTTTTGCCCACACCATTGCTGCCCACGATGGCAATGCGAGCATTATGAGGAATCGAGATACTGATCCCATCAAAGATATCCACTGGCCCAAAAGAACGGCCTAAATTCTGAGCGTTTAAGAGTGACATTGCAGTGAAAGTATACCAGTCTGTAAGAGGTTCAACCTTGATTGCGTTGTCTCAACTAGAAATTATTGCGAACTTTCTATCCCTTCAACAGCGTTGGAGAAGACTTCTTCAAGCGGCAAGTTGCAAATGTAGCTTGAGTAATTATCGGCACTTGCGAGGGTAGTAAAGGCCCAAATAACATTCCCATTATCAATATAAGCATTATCCATACCTACCTGATGTATCCCAATATGAATAGCATAAGTATCACCATTTTCCAAGGAATAAAGCACCACCGAATTTCTAAAGTTGTCCTTTCCGGTTGACGCCTCTGCAATAATATAACCGTTGGAGATTGAAGGATCGCTTGAATTCGCCCCAGCTAATTCGCGAACAACTGACTCTCCGGTTTCAAAATTGTAAATGGTCAAACTGGTTGCATCATCGAATCGTTTGTTATTTTTCCAGATTATGTAGGGATATTCCATGTCTGGGACGCTGGCAGGGTATGTTTGCGGCAGGTCCACCCAAGAATTGGTTGAAAGATCAAACAAGCTCAAGTAACGCGCATATTCATTTTGAGGAGGATCGTTTTCGATCACGATAAAACCGTTAGATGCAGAAATGAGTGACATAAACGTATCTTTATCCTGACTGTCAATTATTACGGTAGCGTCTTTGGTAACTAAATCGATGGCATAAACTCGACTGGAAAGGATTTCATATTCGTCAAAAGTTGAGGCAGAGAGGTATAAGGTATCAGGCTGAAGTGAGTAACTGATATGGAGAAGAAATGCAGAATCAAACTGATCATCATTCGCGACAACTGTATTTGACCCATCTTCCACATTAACAAGATGTAAATTCCAGCCGCCAACACCGCTGGGTGTTTCAGAAATAATATAGGTATACCAAGGATAGGCTATCTCAACCCCTCCAGCAGGATGCCCGTTCGGGAATTCTGTTTGATGCAAGGGGTTGATTGTTGCATCTTCCGCTGAAATGGAATAAAGACTTTTTTGTTCCAAAACTTGAGCCATGTAATAGTCACCCAAATAAAGCGGTGTTAGTATGTATTTTTGAGGGATTTCTATACAATATGTAGCAATCTTTTCCGCATCCAAAAAGTAAGTAAATTCACGATACTCCGGTAGTGTCGGTTGGATGGTTGGCCCGGTTGTGATTTCTGTTGCTTCTTGTGGTACTGATGTCTGGGTGCTTAGAGGAAGTGATGGCAAGACTTCAGTAGGGTTATTGATTTCTTCGTGTTCTGTTAATACTGGCGTATTTTCGATTTTAACGAGATGGGGGACACAACCATTCAATAGAAAGATAACTGATAACAAAATTGAAGAAAGCTGTTGGATTTTTCGCATATAGTTTCCTTTTAGAAATTTGGAAGACACATTTAACAATTTTTCTGGTTTAGACAAAAGCTATATAATAGCTACCAAGCTTGGACGTTGTTTTGAGAGATATTCCACCATAGATTATCCAAAGACACAAAGTTGAAGTAAAGCCCGTTGTAACCGGCTATTGACGATGCTGTGTCCACATAATCCACCTTCTTATTAGTAGACGAAGTATTATCATATCCAAACAGTGTGATGATATGGTAAGTTCCAAAACTCCAACCTCCCATACCCGATGTGTAAACTCCAGTAAGCATTGCATAACCCTGATCAATATCGTTTTTTAACCTGCTTGCCAATGTGGCCGAGTCTGGTGCATAGTCTGTCCAATAAAAACTCGTGTTAAGATAGCTATTTAGGCACGGTGTGATATTTGACATATATACACCCCAGTTTGCGTCTATATACTAACATTGACCTATGGAATCTAAACTCGGAATATTGGTGATTCTGGCTCGCAGAGCCACCTGTGTTGAAGCAGGACCGCAATAGTTTACATATGCCCAGTTTTCCGGTTCTTTAAACTGATTATTAGTGCCAACATTGAGGGTCTTTTTGAGGATAGGTTCGGCGTTAATTTGGGCCGGCTTCACTTGATTTAATTTTCGTTGATATGCGGGATTATCAACACGCGGGAATGTATAATTTGGAGGAACTGAACCATTAATTGGGGGCGATTGTTGCGCAAAGACCGGGGCGATAGTAATTGGAAAGACCATCATTGCTAAAATCAGACCAAATATTCTTTTATTCACTTATACCTCCCTGTATAAGAAGCGATTATGTGTCCTCCTATCAATATAGTACAACTTTTTGAGAAACATGTCAACCCCAATAATTATCGTATACAAATAACGCGAGTGTTAAAAAAACAACGGACATGATATGTCCGTTGTTTGAGTTCTTGCTTTGAAAGTAAAGTGAGTGTCTACTTAAGCATTGATTCGATAAACCAGATGCGCTTGTTTTGAGCTGCAACTTCGCCTTCCATCAGGGCGACAAGGGTGAAATCACCTTTTTCGTCAGCTTCGTTGCGGATCTCTGTCGCCAGTTTGCGCAGGAGTTTCTGATCTTCAACAGCGATTTTCAGGGCATCCTCGATGCTGTAATCCTTGCTTTCCAACTCTTTGATGGTGGTAATTTTCAAATATTCTTCGAGGGAGGCTTTGGGGTATTCGCCAACCATTTTCTGGTATTCAGCAACAGCATCGAGGCTCTCGGTGGTTTCGTCGTACAGTGATTCCAGGTATTCATGGACTTGCTTGAAAGCTCTTCCGACCACGTTCCAATGGAGGTTGTGGAGTTTGATGTAATTGACTGCCAGGTTTGCTACGTAGATATCTAATTTTTTACTCATTATTTGTTATATCCCTTTCGATTAATGTTTGTATTTTATAGCTTTATTATATCGAAAAGGCAGCAAGTCTCAACTTTTTGTACGCTGTTATCCTGGTTCTGTTGTTAGTCATGGTGGTTAGCGTTTCTTCTGCTGATGATTAACCGATGGATTTTCGATGGAGGTGTCGATCGAAACTTTCAGTTGGTGTGAGCCGGATGTGACGAGAATCTCTGCTTGCTGCGCGTCTGCTGAAACTGAAATCACTTGCCAGGTAGCCTGGGTGAGCCAGGGGTTTGCCTCCCTGAAATCGGAAAGCTCACGAAGGAGACGGGCGGTTTCTGGCATGGATTCGGTTTTCCAGGGTATGGCAAGACGGGCTTCGTCGAATCCTGAAGCACCCCGATCGTGAATGGAGCGGTGCTGGCTAAGGTCGAATTCAGTGCCGTAGTAGACAATGGGCGGCTGCGGAAGCAGGTAGAGCAGGCTCAGAGCGGCGTGTACAGCATCCAGATTCCCTTCGGCAGTGAAGATGAAACGATTCATATCGTGATTGTCGATAAAAGCAGGGCGACTGAAACCAGGAGGAAAAGCGTCTTGCAAGGACTGGAGGTAGCCAGCTAACCGGGCGGCATCCCAGTTGCGCGTCGCAAAGGTTTCCCGCAGCGCCTGGCAGGTGAGAAAATCAAGCGTGCCGTGCATGCTTCCGGCTAACTGGGTTTGCTCCTCAGCCGAAGCGACCACTTCGCCAAAGGTCCAGCAATCGGCGTTGATCTGCAGACAGGCTTGCTGGAAATCCACCCAAAAATCGCGTCCAGGTCCAATCGCATAATCGAGGCGGTAGCCATCGACGCCCATCCGCAGCCATTTCTGGGCAGCATCGAGCAGGTATGCGCGGGCTGGCGAATCAAAGTGTAAGTTGAATTCAGGCATTGTCCTGACGTTGTAATAACTCAGGTAACGCTTTGGCCATTTAGTCCAGGTGAACCAACCTGAGTTTGCCACATCCTGGTCAGCCATCCCAGCCAGAAAGGCAGGGTGTTGGTCTGAACTGTGGTTAGCGACAAAATCGAGCAAAATTCTCATACCCTTCTTGTGGACGAGGGAGATCAATTCCGCCAGGTCTGCCTGGGTGCCAATACGAGGTTCGATCTGGGTGTAGTCGCTGATGTCATAGCCGTGATGGGTGGGGCTGCGAAAAATGGGGGTGAGCCAGATGGTGTTGAAACCAAGCGCCTGGATGTGGTCAAGTTTTTCGATGACACCGCGCAAGGTACCGCCAAAGGGTTTGAGCAGGTTGTCGGTCTGCAGCCATTCGCGGTTTTCGCCCGGGTTAAAACGGTCAACGAAAATCTGGTAGATGCGAGCCGTCTTTGACCATTCTGGAGCTACATTGTTCGGGTTGAGCCAGCGGGCAAATTGGGTGGCATTCCCTTCAGAGGTTGCCTGGTTGTCGGCGTAGAGAGTGGAACCGTCGGACAAATTGGCGTAAACATAATAGCGCAGGAGGTCGCCTTCTTTGAGATGCAGATCCGCTTTCCAGGTTCTCAGCCAACCCCAGGTGAGTGTATCCCAGTTGAGTCCCCCTTTTTCAAAATCCAGTTCCTGGCGGGTAGTCCAGTCGTCGAGTGTGAAAACCAGGTGGACAGAACGAAAAGATTGCTGGCTTTGAGTGGTTGCCGTGAGGGTCAGGTCAGCTTTTCCTTCCGAGTATGTGGTTTGTACACGATCGAAGTGGTGTAAACCGAGTAAATGCTCCGTTTGGTAACTTGCCCTGCGGGAGAGTTTCCCCAGCTTTCCAAAAAGGGTGTCAGGATATTTGGGCTTGGATTGATTAGTTGACATGTAAACCTCCTGGTTAATAGAATTTTACTTGAAATGTGTGATTGGCGGTGGTATCGGGCTATAATCCAGCCAATGAATAAAAATATGGGTTGGATAGAGAAGGTCCCTGGAGAGGCTCTGTTGCTCCTGACAGCGATGATTTGGGGCACTGGTTTCGTCGCCCAGCGCAAGGCGATGGAGAGCATGCAGCCTTTCGCTTTCATTGCACTACGTTTCTTTCTTGGTGCACTGGTGCTGCTGCCCGCCATTACATTAGACAGACTTAAGCAGAGATCGAATGACCCGCAAACCCAGAGATTTTCGTTTAAAGACCAGATTTTGCCAGGCGTTGTCTGCGGACTGTTTTTGTTTGGCGGCACCAGCTTGCAGCAGCTTGGAATCGTGACTACCAGCGCGTCCAAAGCCGGCTTTCTGACCTCACTGTACCTGGTGCTGGTTCCGATTCTGGGGCTCTTTATTGGCAAGGGAGCCAACCGCTGGGTTTGGATCGGTGTGGTTTTAGCCCTGGCAGGTGTTTACCTTCTCTCGGTGGACATGCAAATGACAATTCAACAGGGAGACGTGTTACTCATTGCCGGAGCGTTGTTTTGGGCACTGCAAATTTTGGCGCTGGACTATTACAGCACAAAAACCAGCGCGCTGAAGCTTGCCTTTGGGCAGTTTATAGTAGCCGCCGTTTTGGGGATGGCAGTAAGCCTGCTTACGGAGAACGGGGCGCTGGTTCCGGATTCTGCGGGTTGGGGACCGCTCTTCTATTCCGGCGTGGTAGCGGTTGGCATCGGCTTTACGCTGCAGGTTATTGGTCAAAACAAGGTTGCTCCAACGCTGGCGTCGCTTATTTTGAGCCTTGAAGCAGTCTTCGCGTTGCTTGGGGGCACAGTTTTCTTGGGTGAGCGATTAAGCAGCAGAGAATGGCTGGGTTGCGGGCTCATGCTGGCGGCTGTGATCCTGGTTCAAATAAAAGGTCAGCAGACAAAAACTGTCATTCAAAGTGGAAGTGAAACAGTTCAGCAGCATTAACAATCCTTACGCTTTACAGTGTTGATGTCTGACGATTCCAGACCGTCAAGATAGAATTAATCCTTTTCTATCCCATAATGCCAGGGACTGGCATCAATCTGAAAGAATTCTTATTGTTAAAATTTACCATTGACATTAGACGTTTATCTAATAAAATAGGTTATTGTCTATAGGAGGTAAATGTGGACTCGAAAGTCAAAACCAGAATTCATTGGGATATTGGAACTGCTTACGATCTTTTTATCAGCCTGAGAATCTTGCACGACCCTGAAAAATATGCGGTTCGGGCATCATGGGCGGCAGGGGTGCGATCGCGAGTTCCGGTTGAATACCGCGAAGTTTTGGAACAGGCCACCTCGCTTCGATTGGTACCGCTGCATTTTGTTCACTCCTTGAACGAACCCAAGAATTCCAACCAGTTACTGACTAAATTGAAGGGTATTCCAGCATCTGAGATTCTGGTAACGCTTACAATTCGTCCGAATACTCCGGATGATGTGAGGGATTTTTTCCTGGCAACCAATGCTGCCAAACCCTGGACAAACGAAGACAAACAATTTTTGGTCCAGAGATGGAATCTGGAAGATAACAAAGAAACCAAGCGCCTGCTGAAGACCTTATATGAAATCTGGTCTGCCCGCGAAGAATTCGGTCAAAAACTGGTGTCGGGTCTGCAAGCCTATGTAGCCACGTTTTTCGCGGAAGAGGAGCAACGCATCCTTCCTGTTTTAGAGCAGGAGCTTTCTTATGCGCGCATGCGTGCCGGCAGTCGACCCTTGCCAGCCATGCTGGAGGAAATTACCGCAGGTGTACGATACAGTGATTTTGAGCACCTTTCTGATATCATCCTGGCTCCAACATTTTGGGGTTCACCTTTCATGTTCTCTCAGCATCTGACTGAATCGAAGCTGATTGTGCTTTTTGGCGCACGCCCCGGGACAATGTCGATCATCCCTGGGGATGTGGTCCCGGATGGTCTTTTACGAGGAATGAAGGCTTTGGCAGATTCAACCCGTTTGCGCATTTTGCGCTACCTTGCCCAGGAACCTCAGACAGCATCTGAACTTTCACGAATTTTGCGCCTGCGACCGCCGACAGTCAACCATCATCTGACCCAGCTTCGCCTTGCAGGAATGGTCCAGATCTTTTTGGATGCTGATGGTGAACGTAAATATGCTGCCAGGTACGAGGGTTTTGAGGACACCCAGGAACTGCTCAATCGATTCGTCCGCGGTGAATAAGTTTGGATACTGAAAAAATAATTTCAGAAAAGAAAAGAGCCTCTGTTCTGGCTACTTATGCCAGCCGGATCAAGGCCTTCAGCCGTAATGCCAGGCTTTACCTGCTGAGTGAGGCAGTTTATGGCACAGCCACGGGTATTTTCGCGCTACTTTTCAATTTCTATGCCCTCAGCCTGGGCTACAACGAAGCTGCGTTAGGCAATATGGTTGCAGCCAGGAGTATGACAGCCCTGATCATGGCGCTGCCTTGTGGCTTTTTGACCGACAAGATTGGCAGACGCAACTCGATCCTTTTAAGTATTGCCGGTTATTCGGCTTCAGTGGCTCTGATTCTGCTTTTCCCATCGACTGTGATGATGTATGCAATAAACATCGTCCAGGGGCTTTCGCAGTCTCTGTCAGGCGTGGCGATGGGTCCTTACCTGATGGAAAACAGCGAAGAGACAGAGCGCACCTACCTTTTCAGCATATCCTCAGGCATGCGCATGACTGCCACATCAATTGGGCAATGGATCGGTGGATATTTACCGACCTGGTTTGCACTTCGTTTGGCGATCAGCGCCATGGATACAAAAGCTTACTCCTTGTCCCTTTGGACCGTAGCATTGGGGAGTTTGGCGGCTTTGCTGCCCATGCTGCTTGTTTCAACCCGAACAAATAAGATGTCAGAGCGCTCAACCTTTGCCCCTTTAAGTTTTATTCGCAAAAATCCAGGCAAGTTTCAGAAACTGATCCTGCCAACACTGGTCACATCGATTGGAGCTGGCTTGATCATGCCTTTTATGAACGTCTTTTTCCGCAACGTTCACATGCAGACTGATACATCGATTGGTGTGATTTTTGCTTGGGGCAGCCTCGCAATGGGTATCGGGCTGATGATCGCGCCAGCGCTGGCAGAGCGTTTTGGCAAGATCCAGGTTGTGGTCATCAGCCAGGCTTTGTCCGTGCCATTCCTGGTGATGCTTGGGTTTGCCCCCTGGTTTGGCATTGTTTTAGTTGCTTATTATGCACGAACCATGCTGATGAATATGAGCTCTCCGATTTATTCGACTTACGTGATGGAGCAGGTGGATCCCGAATCTCGCGGGATGCTGGCAAGCCTGACCAGCATGGCTACGAATTTTGGCTGGGCGTTAAGCCCCACCATCAGTGGTTACTTGCAGGTCAGATATGGATTTGGCCCGTCCTTCATGCTTACGATTGTGCTTTATTCAATTGCGATTACCATGTATTACATCTGGTTTTGGCGACCGGACCGGCAGAAAAAAGCAGCCGTCAGCGGGTAATCCAGGTATATTCTTCAGAACTGGGACCGACCAAAACCTGCTGATTATCTTTGACCAGTAAACCGGCATAGTTGCCGGGTCGGGCAACCGCTCTCCAACCATCGAGGATAAAGGGTAAGGGACCCTCCGTTGGAATCCATTCGCCGTTGTATTTACGGGCGATATGCAGATGCGTCCCTGTTGAAACGCCGCCTTCACAGGAGGGATGACCGACAGGATCGTCTTGGTTCAGCCAGGTACCCACTTGCGGGCGCCCTTCAGGGGTGAGATGCATATAGAGCAAAACCCAGCCTGTGCCTTCATTACCGTCACCATCCAGATCAAGCACAACCGCTCCACGCTGGCTGCGAACCACCAGACCAGGGGCGGCAGCGACAGCCCAATTGGGTGAGACGATGCAGCCGGGCAGATCATCCAGCGGTGCAAGGTCAATAGCACCGCGGGGTGTGCCGTATTGCCAGGTTATGTGAGGACCGGATGTGAGAGCCCAGGTTTCTCCAGGCGGAATCGGCAGACTCAAAGTCGGTTGGCTCAAGCCGGCGGGCATCAGGTCGCCTGCAGCAGCCGCTCTTGCCCAGGGGTCACCAAACATGCTGGTGTGGAAGACGAGGTAACCTTGTGGACCATAGAGACGATCATAAAAATTACCTTCATCATAAAGACCCGCAAAGAGAAATTGTACTGCCACGGTCCCGGCATTGAGGTGGGGGGCAATTTGGGCACTGCGCTTATCCCGAAAGGTCAGGGTTTGCAGCGTGCCTTCCCGCCAGCCAAAAAAACCCCTGCTCAATTCGCGGGCAGCTACCTGAAGTTCTTCATAAAGTCCTTCCACTCCAACGGCATTGTAATTGAGCGGCGAGGTGTCTTCAGCGGCGTTAGCAGGGTGACCGTAAAGCCAGTTGGACTGGTATTCAACCAGTGAGAGTAATAAGCGTGGGTTGGTGGAGGTTTCGAGGGCGACCAACTGAATGATCTCAGGACCGCTATACCAGCTATCGTAAAGGTATTCCCGATATTCAGCTAAAAAACCACCCGCGTTTTGCGCGTAAGCAACAATGTCCGAAGAAGATGAATCGGGTCCGTAGATTATGGCGTTGTCCGGCAGGGCAGGCTGGCTGAAGCTGTAAGCAAAGTCTGGATCCGGAATCCCAAGTGGTGTATTCACTGGCAAAATTTCACTGGTGTCGATACCGCCCGCACCTTGAATTTGGGACGTGCTGATTCGGAAATGACGCGCAATTGTGACTAAACGGTCACCCGATTGCGTGCAATACAGTTGTTTCCCCGGCTCGGGCTGCATCTGGCAGATGCCAACAGGTGTCGGCCATAAGGGCTGCACGGTTTCTATTGGCTGCGGTGTGGGTCGGTTTTGCTCAAATGGCTGGGTGGGCAAGAGGGTTTGAACAGGCTGAACAAGGTCCAACGGAGGCGTGGCAAAAGATCCCGCAACCTGGGTCTGTTGAAAATAGAGATACGCAGCTGTAGCGGCAATATCTTCTTTGGGGTAGTTGCAGGCTGAGAGCAGTAGGAGAGCAAATAGTAAAAGGGAAATCAGCAAAACAGAAAGCCTGGAGAGTCTGGCTTTCGTAGAATTATTTCTCCGGGTTGATGCGGAACTCATAAATTCCCTGGTCATACTGCCATTCATGCGAACACCCGGGGCAAATTTGGGTCTTTTTAGCTTCAGCCAGAGGATGGGAGCAAATTGGGCAGGCAAAAAAATCGCCCTGCGCAGGTACTTCGGATGGACCTTCGGCACGATTGAGGGTGAAAATGCTGGGTGTGTAACCTTTGAATAGCCGACTAGGCTGCAGGCGGGCATCCCAACTTACCAGGCGCTCATGTTTGATATGGTTCTTTAACCAATCGGAGCGAAAAAAGGAAACGCCGAGGACATTCTCATTTTCAAAACCGGTTTCCGCTAAAGTTTTGATGATGGTTTTGGGGTGAAAGTTGTAATTAAGTTCCACAAACTCAACCTGCTCTGGCGAGAAGGGACTCCAGGTTTGCCTTCGCAGCAGCCAACGCATGATCGATTTAAGATTGCGCTTATTGGCAAATTCGAGTAAAAACTGGCTGTTTTCCGCCATGACGCGGCGAACAGAACTCAGTGTTTGCGGTGTGTCAGCCATATGATGCAGCGTGCGGATCATGGTGGCGCCGTCGAAAAGCCCATTTACAAAAGGCAGTTTGTAGATGTCGGCAGCGACATAGATGTAGTTGTCGCTGTCACCCAGACGTTCGCGAGCTTGCTGAAGCTGCGTTCGGGAATAATCCAGCAAGACGATCCGGTTCCATCCTTTGTAACGCTGTGTCAATCTGCCAGCACCAGCGCCCAATTCGAGCAACAGTTGACCGCCCTGGTTGAACAGACGCTCAATCGCTATTGTTTCGACAGCGTCTTCATAACGGCGATTGGCGCTGTCCCAGAAGCGTGCCTGGTAATCCGAGCCCTCATAAGAGCAAACTGGTGGTGTGTTGCCTGGTTTTGTGGTCATCTTTAATCAAACATTCGGGCAGGTTTACCGGTAACACCCGAAGATACCTTCTTACCGCTGCTTCCTCTCGGACCTGACGGGGTTCGCAGGGCTCCGCCGCACCGGTCCCGCCCGAATGCAGAATTAAGGATAATAGAAACAGGAGTGGCTGTCAAATGGTTTCATCCAAATATTGCTGGGCTTCGTCAAGCAATCCACTCAAACGAGTAATGTTATTTTCCAGGGCAGGTGAAGCATTCTCGAGTTCATTGATGGCACGCATCAACTCATTTTTATGATTTTTGAGCGAGTCAATCCTTTCGGGCTGTCGGGAGGTTCTCCGGAAGGTGCCAGATATGCTGTCCCAAATGATCTGAACAGCTACAGCCAGCGGCGGTGCCAACACTAACCAGGTCAAACCCAGGGTTTCACCAAGGATCAACAAAATGACGAGGCGTAAAATCGGTGCATCCCATTTATCACGATAGAGTTTTGGCCAGACAAAGATATCAAGCAGAGCCAGCATGGCAAAAACGAAAGCCAATAACCATGGGTAAAAAAGAATGCTGGAGAGGAGCCCGATCGCCAGGGTGAAAAGCAAGGCAATAATAATTCCAATCACAGGCAACAGGTTCGCTAATGCCACCAACAGTCCGAGCAAAACTGGGTATGGGGTGCGAATGTAATAGACGCCAACCGAAATCAGTATCCAGGAGATGAAGAATTTGGCGAGCAGGAAGCGCCCATAATCGCCCATGTTGTCATCAATTTCGCGCCAGATCGTTCGGGCTCGTTGACGATGTTCCACTGAAAGCAAGGAAAGCCACAAGCGTTCGAAGCGATCCTGGGAACCTGTCCAATAGATGCTCAGGAAAATGATGATCACCAGCCCACTAAGGGTTTTGACAAGATTGAGAGAAAAATTCTGCAGGACAGGCAAAATGAGGTTTCCACCGTTGCTTGTGGCAATCTTGAAGAGCTCTCCTGGTGGAGGGAGCAACTCGATCAAGGTGCGCGCAAATCCCAGGCGTTCCAACCAGGGCGGCAAAAACCAACGGTCGAGATTTGAGACGGTGTTGGTCAGCAGGTTAAGTTCCTGTGACATGCGCATGAATGCGAGGTAAAGCGAGTAACCAATACCTGCGAATACCAGGAGTGTCCCAAAAATCGATAGAAGTCTGAAATACCAGGTTTTTCCTTTCAAAAAATCAGCCAAAGGTCGAATCATGGCACCAAGAACTAAGGAAAGCAGGAAGTAAATTACCACTTCCTTGACTTGCCAGAGGATAAAAACGATCAGTGCAATGAGCGAAAAAGCTGCAGCGTAGGTGATCAGGCGCTTATTGTCCATTTTTCTCCTCAGCTTTCCCTGCTAGAAGGAGGTCCAGGTCGCGGGCGACCATTTCCATTTCTTCCATCACCGTATCAATCTTTGCTCGTGCCGCTGTGTCCCCTGGTTGTGTCTGCCGGGACTGGTTGCGCATATCGGAAACAAATTGCTGAGTATTGTAACGGAGCAAATTCAGCTTATCGCGTTCCCCTTGAATTACAGCGACTGCCGGTTCTTTTTGCATGAGCGTTCGATCTAAGATCAATTGGATCACTGCGGCAAGTGGAATTGCCATGAAAGCACCGCCAATTCCGTATAGAGAGGTGAAAGCTGTGATTGATAAGATCGAAATGAAGGGGTTGATACCGAGAACCTTATTCATCACTCTTGGGACAAGCAGGTTGTTCTCAGCCTGTTGAATAAGTACTGCGGCAATCACTACCAAAACCACTGTAGTAGGTGACATTGACAAAGCTACCAAAATCGCAGGGATGGTACCTAAAATTGGACCAACCATGGGCACAGCTTCGAACAAACCGGCAATCAGTGCCAGTAAAAAGGCATTCGGAAGACGCAACAGCAGAAAGGCAATCAACGAAATACCGAAAATCGAGAGACTGAGTACGCCCTGACCAACCAGGTATTGAGTGAGTTTTGATTCGATGTCCTGTACGATCTCGACAACCTTCTGACGTCGGTCCGGTTTGAGGAAGAAGAGGCTTGATGTGATTATTTGAGAGCCGGATATCATCCAGTGGTAGGCAAGCGACAGACCTACCACGAGGTTAAAGATATTATCCACACCAACCCCAATAAAACGCATCGCGGTTTGTATATTCGTTAGCGCGTCCTGACCTGTGGCCGGAGCTTGTGCCCCCAAATCAAGCTTGGCAGGCAGCAGATCCTGACTTAGGCTGGAAATCAATTCGTTCCGACTGCCAACCAGCCAATCGCGCAGCAAAGTGTAGTAGCGGGGAAGTGCAGACAGCAAGGTTTGGTACTGACTGGTGAGTGTAGGCAGTAAGATGAGCACGAATCCAGTCAGCAAAACTAAAATGCCAACCAGCATAAGCACACTGGCAAGATTTTTGTTTATTCCCCTGTTGATCAGCCAGTTATGAACAAGCCTTGCCATTGTGCCGAAAATGATGGCAACAAAAAGCGTGAAAAGAATCTGGTGAAAGCGATAAACACCATAAAAACCAATCAAAACCAATAAAGCGAGCAGCACTGAAATCAGTGCATCTTTGAATCTTCGTCCTGGACCGACTTCTGCCATATTTCCTCCTTGCTTTCTTTAAATTGTACATAAAATAAGCCCAACTCAAAGCTCAGAGGTTATATTTCGGCATGTTTAGTTCAAATGCTGATCACAAATTTGAGAATAACCGCAACTACGGCAGCGGGCAGGCTGATTATGGGATCGGTTGACAATTTGGCTGCTCTCCACCCGGCGCATTTCTTGAATCAAAGCCTTTAGTCGAGCTTCCAATTGATCGGTATAGTCGATCGTAAAAGACTTGTTCTGGTAACGGATTATGCCGTAGGGTGGGCGTTGACCAAAACTCTTCTCCACCAGGCGGCAATAAGCAGCCAGCTGCACGATGTGCGAGTCCCAGGGGCGGTTAGGAGCAGCCCCACTTTTCAGTTCTAGCGGGATCACCAATCCTCTCGCATCTTTGACCACGTAGTCAGGTTTACCAACCAATTCCAGTTCGGGATCATAAAGCGGCTTGGGCAAAGTCTGCCAGTAGCTGCTGTCGGTATAGAGCAGTTCTCCTTCAGGCAGCCCGCTGCTTTTCCGCTGCCGGCGGCTGATCAGCCAAAACACTACCCCCAGGATTAACAGCAGAATCGCCCAGGATAAAGGTCTCACGAAAACAGGCTCCAGATCAACAGAACCACGCCGGTAAACAAAAGCGCTAATGCCAGCCATCGTAAAAGCGAGGAATGCTTGACCCCGCGGGTATGAGAATAATGGACCTGGCTGCCCAGATCCATTTCAGGCTGATTTTCGGATTTTTCGCCCTGCCGGGCATACCACCAGGAGCGCTGGCAGTAGAGAAAGGACCCCAGCTCAGAAGCGCTGATCTTGCGCATCAGTCTTCGTGGTTGTCGAGCCGCCCGGAAAGTTGATCCAGCTTTTTCGCCAATTGATCTTCGCGGTAAGCGACGGTGATGTCGCCGCGCGTCCGTTCAATGATCCCCCGAGCCAGATCAGTTCGGCGGCGCAGCCCTTCGGTAATGGCATCCGGATAATCCATCGTCACCAATTGGGTGTAAACCTCGTCCATTAACTCCAGCAGGCGTTCCACTTCGCTGTTGTAACCTGGGCGCAGCAGATCAAGACAGCGCCGGCGCAGTTCACCGAGAGTTTCGGTGAGACCGTTGAGATATGCCGGGTTCTCTGCGTTCAAGTCTGCTGGTGTGGGCAAGAGCAGTCCCAGGATCATGGCGACCGTCAGTTCAGCTTCGCAATATTCTTTAACTGCGTCCTGCGTATAACCAGCGAAGTAAAGCTCAGGGTGCGCATCTTTCAGGTTGGCGCGCAGTTGATCGACCAGCTCGCGACCCTGGCGCAGTTCCTCGCGGGCTTCGGTTTCTTCATTGCGATGAATTGCCCGGATCGCCAGGGAGGCATGCTTGATGCATTGTCGCGCGCTTCGCAGCGCTTCGTCGCGAATTACCGTCTTATTCTCAAAATCACTGCGGATATCTTCACAGATATTATCCAGTACTTGCATTACTTCCCGCCTTCGGGTTTGTTGGGGTCGTTGCCGCGAAAAAGTTCGTCAGCCAGGCTGGTACCATGAGGGACTTTTATTTCTCCAAAAGTATCTTCATAGCGTTTCACGTTATCGTTAAAGGCGCCCTGCAACAATTTCATCGCCAGGGGTGAAAGGACCAGACGGGTGTTGACTTTGGGGTTGGTCACGCCAGGCAGCATACTCACAAAATCCATAATAAATTCCGCTGCAGTATGTGAGATATACGCAAGGTTGACATAGCGAGGTTCGAGATCCTCGGGGATCTGAACCTGGATTCGTTTAATTTCTGCCATAGCTCCCTCCTAGAAGGGAATGTCGTCATCTTCGTCCATCGGCCCGAAATTTTGGGTAGAGGTATCTTCGCCCTTGGGGGACATAAAACGCACAGTCTCGGCAGTCATTTCGTAGCTAGCACCCCAGGAACCATCTTTTCGCTGGAAAACGGTGGGATTCCCGTTGGTATCCGGGCGCAGGCGACCTTCCACCAAAACTTTAGAACCCTTGTGCAGGTATTGATTGGCTGTTTCAGCTTGCTTTCCCCAAACGGTGACCCGGAACCAAGTGGTCTCCTCTTTTTCACCGTAGCGGCGGCTTGTAGCGACGCTAAAGCTGGTGACTGGGTTGCCTTCGGGGGTATAACGCATTTCGGGGTCTCGCCCCAGGTTGCCGATGATGATGAGTTTCTGATACATGGAATTTCCTTTCGAGTGTCTTTAGCTGCTTATTGGGTTTGTTGATCGTTCCATTTCTTTAATTTTACATCATTCTTAGAAATATTAATAAAGTAGTGTATGAACGGTTTGTGTTAAGATACGAGGTCAGCATAGAAAATGGTCTCGACAATCTTGACGCATTTGCTCAAAATACGATATACTTCAACTTCGCCGGGGTGTAGCGCAGTCGGCTAGCGCGCTGCGTTTGGGACGCAGAGGTCGACGGTTCGAGTCCGCCCACCCCGACTTTTTTCTTAAGTGTTGTAAAGCGACTGCCGAGTGAGTAAACCTTTTCTCTCCCTCATCTTACCTGCCCACAATGAAGCTGAACGACTTCCCCTTGCTCTGAAACAGGTTCAGAATTTTGTTGATCGACAGCCTTACGAGGTAGAAGTGCTGGTGGTTGAAAATGCCAGTGGCGATGACACGCTCAGGATCGTTCAGCAGGCGAAAAGCGAATTCCCGCAGCTTAAACTGATCAGCCTGGAGAAAGGTGGCAAGGGTAATGCCATCCGCACCGGGATGCAGGCTGCCAATGGCGAGTATCGTTTCATGGCGGATGTCGACTTTTCCATGCCGGTTGAACTGATCAGCCGCTTTCTGCCACCAGTTTTACCGCTACCCCAGGTTGCCATCGGTTCACGAGAGCAACCAGGGTCTGCACGAATTGGAGAGCCAACCTATCGCCATCTGATCGGACGCGTTTTCAACTTTTTAGTGCGTTTGCTGGTGCTGCCAGGCTTGCAGGATACCCAGTGTGGATTCAAGTGTTTCAGTGCCGAAGCAGCTGAGCAGATTTTCCCGAAACAGACACTCGAAGGCTGGAGTTTTGACGTGGAAGTGCTCACCATCGCCCGGGAACTGGGATTTGAAGTGGTGGAAGTGCCCATCACCTGGACCTTTCAGCCCGGCTCCCGTATGAGCATTTTGAAAGACAGTTGGCGTATGTTCAAGGATCTCATTTTGATCAGGTCAAACAAACGCAAAGGTTTCTATCGTGGCAAAACGGTTTGATCCCGAATTGATTCCGCCCGCCCCTACACTCGATTTTGAAAAAATCCAGTGGCAGCAAGGATTCAAAATCGTGGCAGGTCTAGATGAAGCCGGCAGAGGCCCGCTGGCAGGTCCGCTCTGCGCGGCAGCTGTGATCCTGCCCTTTGATGTTACTGACCTGGAAGAAAAGTTGTTTGGCGTGAGGGATTCCAAACAGATGACATCCTTTGAGCGGGAAACACTTGCACCTGTGATCAAAGAATTCGCTGTCGATTTTGCCATCGCCTGGATGGAGGTGGAAGAAATCGACAGTATGGGAATGGGGCAAGCCGGCAGAATAGTCTTCTATAGGGCGGTCAATGGATTGCGGCAAACCCCGAAGCATCTGCTCATCGATTATTTCCGAGTGTCGGAACTGGAGATTGCTCAAACCTGCCTGGTAAAGGGTGATCAGCGCAGTTTGTCCATTGCCTGTGCTTCGGTTTTGGCCAAGCAAGCCCGTGATCAGCGTATGATCGAGCTTTCGACTGTCTATGAGGGCTACCATTTCGAGCAAAACAAAGGTTATTCCACCCCCGGGCACATCAAGGCGATTGAAGAGTTGGGGCTCTGCGTCATCCACAGGCATAGCTTTTGTGATCATTTGCTTCAAGAAAAATTATTTGAGTAAGGCAAGATCGTGCCGGACTTCTGTCCGAGCACTCGAGCTCGCCAAATGCGTCCATTTTTGGGAGGACTTCGCTCAAAACCTGCGCTCTCTGCCCACAATGCCTACGGCGTCGGAGTACTTCGCAAGGACGCTGGCCTGATCAAGATTCTTCGCTGCGCACAGAATGACAGATAACCCAGCATTTTTCGCCGCCGCTCAGAGTAACAGACGGGGCATATGATAAAATTATTTCAACGGAAAAGGAGCCAAGATGACCACAAATACTGTGCCCACCTTTAGCAAGGACGAGCAAATCGCCGGGTTAATTGACCAGATCAGTGCTTACATCGAGCAATATCATCGTGGTTCGGTGGAGTTGATCTCCATTGAAGGTGATGTCATCAAAGTGCGCCTGGGCGGGGCTTGCGCAGAATGCGATCTTTCCACGCAGACACTTCAAGGCTGGGTTGCGGGCACCATCCGCCAGTTTTTCCCCGATGCGGTTGTTATCGCGGTAGAGTAATGGGTATTTTTAATTCACTAAAGAGGGTTTTCGAACCCTCTCTAAAAAATGCAAATCATGATCTGGTTCAAATCATCAACGCCAACTCAGCAGGGCAGGAAATCCCGAAAAAAATTGATAACGCCTCAACCTTTTTAAAATCGACGATAATCTTGCCGATCATAGCAGGTTCCCAAGATTTCATTCAAGATAAACACGGAAAAATTACCTTTCAACCAAATGCCGAAATCCACTCGGTTTCCAATTTAATTGATGATTGGCTGGTGTTCGTAGGCTTTGTTGAATCTGAAGCGATTCAAAATGCGACTCTTCCATCCTTAACCCGCTTTGCTACTTGTCGTTTTTCAGATTTACCCTTACTTCTGGAAACCAGTGAGGCGGATGGTGCCGCGGTTTCCCTCTATGCGAACAAAGGTGCTATTGTACTTGCCCAGGAGCAGATTCGAAGGATCATCGATGAACCTAGGAAAAGCTTTGAACCGGTAGGGCTCATTCACGCACGGGAAAACTATAGCGATCTCCGGAATGCTTTAGACCTTTCTTTCAACTTGAGAGAACGAATTTACCGCAAGTTAGAATCTATGACCGAAGTTTCGGGAGTATGGATAGGACAATTGCTTGACCGGGATAAACCAAAGTACTTCATCTTTTTTGACAGCCCTGGCAGCTCAAAAGTGTTTTTTCAAGAGCTTAAACCTTTATTGGTGCCAGAACTCAACGGAGAAGAACTAATTCATGTTCGTTATTTCGACGGTTTTTCTCAATGGATCACCAGCCATTTACTACCTTTTTATAGCAACAAGGAGAAGAAGCTTCCTGGTTGGGGCCTTGAGAAATTCGGTAAGGATATTCGGGTTCACAGCAATAAACGACGACCGTCTCTCAAAAAAAAGCTCTAAGTTGGCGAGGATTAACCCAGTTCCCTGTAAGTAGGGGCGGAAGGGGCCTGGATTTCTTTCTGAACTGTTTCGTAAAGTGTTTCGCCGCGTAAGTCTTCAATCGTATAACAAACCGCGTCCATATCCTCAGCAAGGCGCTGGGCTAATCCACTATCGAAAACCTTTTGCTCCATATTGATAACCACGCTGTGGATTTTCTCCTTGGCAAACATATCAGCCAGTTCTTTGATTTCTTCTGCCACTGGACGCCCCGATACAAGCGGAACGTTGCCGGCACCGTCGGTGAGGACGATCAGCAGCGGCTGCACATCGGGGTGCAAAATTTTCTCGCGCTGAAGCACCTCGAAAGCCATCTGCAGACCGGCTGAAAGCGGAGTCTTTCCGCCAACCGGGATGTTGGTGAGTGCCCGCTGTGCCAGGAGAACTGAATTTGTGGGTGCCAGGACCAGGGTGGAGCGGTCTTTCTGGAAAACCACCAACCCAACCCGATCACGGCGCTGATAGGCATCGGTCAGGAGTGAGAGTATCGCCGATTTTGTAGCCTTCATGCGCTCTGCCACTGCCATCGACCAGGATCCGTCCACCAGGAATAAGATCAAGTTGGCGGTTTTTCGCACGCGGATCTTTTTTTGAAAATCTTCCCTGCGCACAGCAAAGGCGACTTGGTGCAATTCTTTCAGATCCTTGCGTTGGCGTTGGTAGGGAGCTGCTGCACGCATTGTGGCATCCAGGGCGACATCACTGGCGTCGCGAGGGGAGGGACGTGACTGGATATAACGCCCGCGCTTGGTCTTTGACTTGGTTTGGGAACGACGCCCACCCTGTTTGCGCACCATTTCGTCCAGGGGGGTGTCGAGTTGGCGTGGTTCGAAGGTTTCACCCGGTTTGATGTTTTTGCCGCCCTCCCACCATTGGGTGTTCAGCTGTACAAAAACATCCTGCCCTGATTCACCAACTATAGGAATTTCAGGATCCCAGTTGGAATCGCCTTCTTCTGGCTGCGGTTCGCTTACGGATTCACTTTTTTTTTAGTGTCGTCCTCGTTTTGCTGTTCAGTTGGCTCTTCATCGGCTGGTGTGAGCACTGTTTGCACTTTAAGATCAGCAATTTTGGCGTTCAGGATTTCAACGCCAGCTTCGCTCTTGCGGAAAGGACCGGCTTTGACGCGGTGAGGAAGAGCCAGTTCCGCTGCCAGGGCAATATCCCGCGGGGTGATGCGAGTGCGACCTTCGAAAGCAGCCTGCGCTCTTGCACCCTTCAGGATCACGAGGTCAGAGCGATGACCGTCAACTTCCATCGAGGAGGTCAGATCGGCAATGATCAACAGATCGCGCTGCGTGTAGGCGACATCTGCCAACAGATGACGAGCTTGTTCAATCTGACGAGAAAGCTCCCGTTCCTGTGGCAGGAAATGTTCCCGGAAACTTTCAGGGTCATTCTCAAAGGCAATATTACGGCGCATGATCTCAACACGCTGGGTTTTGTCGAGAATGCCACGGATATCTACTGAAAAGGCAAAGCGGTCCAGCAGCTGCGGGCGCAGATCGCCCTCTTCGGGGTTCATTGTACCTACCAAAATGAAGCGGGCTGGATGGCTGAAAGAGATGCCTTCGCGCTCCACCACGTTGACGCCCATGGCGGCAGAGTCGAGCAAAATATCAACTACGTGGTCGTCCAGCAGGTTGACTTCATCGATATATAGCAATCCGCGGTTGGCAGAGGCTAGCACGCCTGGCTCGAAATGACGTTCGCCTTTTTGAATGGCGCGTTCAATGTCAAGGGTGCCGACCACGCGGTCTTCAGTAGCGGAAACCGGCAGGTTCACAAAAGGAGTAGCATGATGAACATGAGGAAGAGGATCTTCGCCTGCCAGGAAGCGCTCCTGGCACTCAGTACACCAGGTGGTGGGTTTGGCGGGGTCGCAATTGAAGCGGCAATTTTCGACCACTTCAATAGGAGGCAGTAAGGCTGCCAGCGCCCGCGCAGCGGTTGATTTGGCAGTGCCACGCTCGCCGCGGATGAGCACGCCACCAATTCTCGGGTCAACTGCGTTGAGGACCAGGGCGCGAATCATGCGCTCCTGACCGACGATAGCAGTAAAGGGGAAGATCACTTTTTGGTTCATTTATTATTCCTTTGCGAA
>DHUW01000093.1:0-1301 GCA_002409365.1 Anaerolineaceae bacterium UBA5224
AGCGACAAGAGCAAGGACCAGGACCAGTACGAAACCGGTAGATAGGACCTTCTTGATAATTTTCATTTTTTCTCCTCTAAATTTTTCACATTTTATTTACCCGGTAATGTTAACGGACAAAGGTTAAAGGGTTGTTAAGATGTAATTAAGAGAGACTTAGTGGTTTGATATGGTTTGAGTGATCATCACTTCGAGTGAAGAATGAGGGTCCATTCTTGTGTAGGGGCGACCTGGCATGGTCGCCGATATAACATACCATTCTTGTGTGGGGGCGACCTGCCATGTTCGTCCAAAGAAGACGCAACCCATAAACGCAGCGTGATAAAATCATCTTGATGGGAAAAACCAGGAAATTCTTATCACGATACTGGTGGGCTATCGTGGGGCTGGCGATTGGCGGGGTGATCATTGTTTTGGCTTTTACGAATCCGCATAGCACCCCCCCTCAAATCACGCCTGTTTTGACCCTCCAGAAAAGCCCGACAGCACTTTCTCGTGAAGCTGAACTGACTCAAATTGCCATTAACGCCACGCCAACACCCATCCCAACTTCCACTCCCTGGCCAATCGCTACTCCAACAAAGGCTGTCGAGGTGACCCCCAGGATCTTTTATACAACCAACCCCTTCACCGGTTTGCAGGTGGATGAAACTGAAGACCTGGAACGAACACCCCTGCTGGTAAAGATACTCAACTGGCCGCGCAGTGTGCGTCCGTTTTCTCAGATCAACAAAGCTGATCTGGTATTTGAATACTACACCGGCGGGCAAACCAACCAGCTGCTGGGACTTTTTTATAGTAAAGATGGCGATTCAGTGGGGGCACTCGGGCCGGGAAAGCTGCTTGATGCGCGCCTCACGAGGCACTATCAGGCAGACCTGGTGGTCTCGACTGTGGATGCGATGGTCAAGGGCGTTTTCGATAACACCCTGGATGATCGTGTTTTCTACCAGGGCTTCACCCCTTGCCCAGGCATCTGCACCCAGCCTGTTGCCCAAGGTGGTTTGACCTACGCGGATACCACCACAATTCGAGCAATTGCCAAAGATGAAAGGTATCAGACGAGAACGCCGGTCTTTAAAGTAATGCCTTTTTCAGTGACGGCCAACGAATGGGATGAAGTTGCCACGCGATTAAGCTACTTGTATGCTGATTTTTCGGTGATGGATTGGCACTACAACTCTGAGACGGGTAAATATCACCTCTGGCAGGAAGTTGAAGACGAGAATGGTGAACTGCACCTTGCCCCAACTTATGATAATGAAGGTGAGCCCATCGCGTTTGAAAATCTGGTGTTCATT
>DHUW01000093.1:1669-1970 GCA_002409365.1 Anaerolineaceae bacterium UBA5224
ACAATCTCAAGACCCGAACGAGTTTCAGAAGGCGAATGGGACCTGGTATTTAAGCTTCGCTGATTTGAGTCTCAGGTTCAAACCTGATCGCACGCATTCCATTCAGGGTAACCAATAAAGAAATACCCATATCAGCAAAGACTGCAACCCAAAGCGGGGTAAGTCCAAGCAATGCCAGGACGGCAACCAGGGCTTTTATCCCCAGACTGATAATCACATTCTGGCGAACGAGGTGATTGACAAATTTGGATAAGCGGATCGCAAAAGGCAGCTTTTCCAGGTCATCCTTGAGCAATACGAC
>DHUW01000093.1:2221-2468 GCA_002409365.1 Anaerolineaceae bacterium UBA5224
CCCGCCATGACGACATTGCCATAATTTTCTTTCAGCTTGGCGAGCCACCCAAGCTTATCCTCAGGTAACAAGCCAGAATGGACCTCTTCTATTCCAATTTGCTTGGCTACTTTGTTGGCTACTTCAGCGTTGTCGCCGGTCAGTATCACGGGTTGCAGTCCTTCCGCTTTGATCTGGCTGATCACCTGTTCAACGCCTGGTCGGACCGCATCTTCCACGCTCAAGAAACCGCGCACGCGTTCACCAT
>DHUW01000093.1:2708-6064 GCA_002409365.1 Anaerolineaceae bacterium UBA5224
TTCCTGGAAAAGGGGCAGGCTTCCTACTGTCCCTATTTTTCCATTGATCATGCCGGTTTGCCCTCTGCCTTCCAGGACAGTGAGATCCTCTGCTGCAGGGTAGCGAGCGGCAACGCCGCGCCTCTGAGCTTCTTCAACGACTGAATATGCCAGAGGGTGGCTGCTGTGGGCTTCCAGGGCGCTTGTAAGAGCTACCAGATCATCACAGCGCGGGCAGAAGGCATCACCTTCGCAATCCACTGCCATAACCTGGCTGACAACCGGCTCCCCTTGGGTAAGCGTTCCGGTTTTGTCAAAGGCGATCACCTTGGCATTGGCAAGCCCTTCCAGGTGGATGCCGCCTTTAAAGATCACACCAGCTTTAGCTGCACGGGTGAGTCCGCTGATCATGGTGATAGGCGTACTGATGACCAATGCGCAGGGACAACCTACCAGTAGTAAGGAAAGCGAGCGATGCAGCCAGCCGTAAGAACCGCCTACATTCCATAAGGGTTGATCAAAGAAGAAAACCGGAACTGTTGCCACCAGGACTGCAGCCACAAAAATGATTGGTGTGTAAACTGCTGCAAAGCGGTCGATATACTTGACCTGCTCAGCTTTGTTTTCCTGGGCTTCTGTCACCAATTGGATAATGCGCTGGATCGTGTTGTCTTTGGCGTATTTGTCTACGCGTACCTGCAGAGCACCCTGACCGTTGATGCTGCCGGAAATGACCTCTTCCCCCGCAGTTTTCTCAATCAGTTTGCTTTCCCCTGTGATCGGTGCCTGGTTGACCGAAGAGTTTCCTTGCAGGATGATGCCATCCATGGGGATTCGGTCTGCTGGTCTGATAACGATGACATCACCGGGCTGCAGATTTTCGACATTGATTATCTCTTCGATATTATCCTTCAAGCGAATGGCGGTCTTTGGCGCCAGATCGGCAAATTCCATCAGGATCTCGCGGGCATTGTCGTTAATATATCCTTCAAGTGCCTCAGAAAGAGTGAACAGCAGCAAAAGGATGATCGCCTCATAAGTTTCACCCAACACAACTGCCCCAATGGAAGCAATACTCATCAGTGTGTTCATATTGAATCGGTGGTTCACAAAAAGCGTGCGAAAACCGTCTCTAAAAACCATCCAACCCGCAATCGGCAGGAGCAGGAGCTGGATGATCATGATCCAGTATTGCTGAAGACCGGTGCGGTCCAGGAAAAGGCTGAACACCAGCAGCGCCAGACCCAAAATGACAATTTTCAGGTCAGGGGTTTGCCAAAGTGAACTGAAATAGCCGCCGATGCTCAGGTCGGTGCTGTTCTTGCGGGGCTTGCTGGAGTCCGCGTGCAGTACAGATACTTCATTACAGCTACAACCGTTTTCATTGCAACAGGAATTTTGGTTTAGTTGGTTAGTTGGATTGCGTTCGTTTTTCATATCAGCTCAATGTTAGTGATGAAGGCTGTGCGCCAAAGCCAGGTCAAAGAGACCTTGAATGTGCTCGTCATCAATCATGTAGTAAATATTTTGACCGTCCCGACGATTGGAAACAAAACCAAGGCTGCGCAGCGTGCGCAGTTGGTGCGAAACGGCACTCTGACTGATACCGGTCTGCTCTGCGAGGTCAGAGACACAGGTCTCACCTTTGAACAGGATGGAAAGAAGGCGCAGCCTGGTGGGATCACCCAAACCTTTGAAGGTCCTGGCAATTTTACTGGCAGTTTCTGTATCCAAGAGTTCTGTCATTTTTATCTCTTTTCAAATAATATATGAGCGTATGCTCACATGTTCATATTACCATGAGTATAAGGGAATGACAAGGGCAGATGTCATTTTGAAGGCGGTTGGCGGTAAGATCCTTCGTTCCTCAGGATGACAGAGAAGAAGATGCCAGGCGGTTTATTATTCTGAGTGAAAGCGTAGAATTTTATAAGTCATGAGGTAAGATCATTACAAAGCACACTTCGCATCGCGAAGAAGGCTCAGGATCACAAAGTAAGGATTGACAGGCTTTTACTGCTTCTCATAATCAGCCAGGTACCGCAGAAGTGCAGCGGTAAGTTTGGCATCATCAAGGGCATGGTGGCTGTTGGGCAAATTAATCCCGCAGAAATTGCCGGCAAATTCAAGTTTCTGGGATCTGAAGTTATTAGCCCGGTGGTTCCATTCTCCGTACCAGGCAGCGAACATATTCATCATGCAAAAGGTCTGATTTTTCTTGATGGTCCAGGGCACACCCGCATGGTCCACCGATTGCTTCATCAGGCGATAGTCGAATTCCGCATTATAAATGCCGATGGCGCGGTCCCGCAGAACAGCTTCAATATCAGCCCAGACATCTTTCAGAGCAGGAGCATCCGCGACCATTTCGTCCGTGATCCCATGGACCTTGCTGGCATCCTGGGGGATCGGTCGGCCCGGGTTGATCAGGCTGTTATACAGAAGGTTTCCGTCAAGGTCAACAATGCCAACTTCTATCACCAGGTCGTATAGCCCCACCCCAGTGGTCTCGGTGTCCAGGAAGATCGGATTCAATCCGACGACCTGACGGGCTCGTTCATTAACTTTTGGGTGGGCAGTGGGATAGGGCATGGTTTCTCCAAAAGCATTATAACAAGATAAATGAATCTGAAAACATAAAATCACCTGTTGTGGTATATCTTTACTCAATATCTTGAGGAACGAATTATGAATACCGCTCTTGTCGAAGAAACAAAAAAACCTGAAGAAAAATTAATTTTTCTCCGCAAAATTATCAATTACCTGGAAGAGAACTCACCAGGTATGCGCGTGATTAAAACTGCTTTGGCTGTCACAATTAGCCTGGTGATCGAGTTCTATCGCGGCAGCAGCATGCCCGATAATACCTGCATCGCAGCCGTGGTCTGTATTCAGCCAACCCTGAAATCAACCTGGCAAACAGCAATTGACAGAACTCTTGGAACGATCATCGCAGGCGTATATTCTTACGTTCTGGCGATTCTGTTACGGCAAATCTGGGATATACAGCTTAATACTATCGGCTTCTACTTACTGATCGGACTACTTTCTTTCCCTTTGATGGCGATAATGATCGCCATCAAAAAACCTGGTGCACTGGTGATTACAGCCATTGTCTACCTAGTGATCATGATCAACATATCTGATACTGACCCACTTAGTTATACAATCGAACGTGTGGTAGCTACACTAATTGGTATCGCTGTCGCTCTTTTTGTTAATTGGCTGCCACCCCTCAATAAAATTGGAAACAAAATGGGGAAGACCAGCGCAGAATAAGCTATATTACATAATATGTTCAGTGGGTAAAGGGGAAAAAATGAAAGCAGCCAGAGTCCTCAGACAACTGATAAGCGCGTCAGAAAGAATCGTGTTTT
>DHUW01000093.1:6365-11304 GCA_002409365.1 Anaerolineaceae bacterium UBA5224
TCGTGACTACTCAACAGACCTGGTGTGGGAAGGAGATGGTATACCCCATTGCCCGGCATGCGGCGGGATGATCAGACCTGATGTGGTGTTATATGGCGAGATGTTGGATGAGCGCGTGATGGCAAAGGCGCAAAGTGCCATCCGGAAAGCGGATCTGATGATCGTGGGAGGAACATCGCTGGTTGTTTATCCGGCAGCTGGTCTGCTGCAGTATTTCAGGGGAAAGGCCTTGGTGCTGATCAACCGTGACCCCACCCCTTATGATCAAACGGCAACGTATGTGTTTCATGAAGACTTGGGTGAATTGCTGGATATGGCTGTTGCTTAATCTTGTCATCCTGAGCTTTTTTACGAAGGATCTTTCAGGAACCTGCTTTGGTGCACACGAAATTGATGCAGCATATCCCACTTAGAAGCGATCACTATCAACGTAAAGCATTTTCTGCTGTCTTTAAGCTTAGCTTAAACTAAAACAGCTGCCTCACCTGCAGCTGTTTTAGTTTCGATCTAAAAATTGTTTTTTCACAATCCGATCCTGTCCACGCTATTTGAAAGGAGAGAAACAATGGTCGCGTGAACTGTCATTATATTAACCCGTGTTAGTTAAATCTGATTAAAAAATATCTTAACGTTATGTTAAAGTTTACTTATCAACTAATTTTATTAATCTGTCTGAATTGTAACCTGCGGTACCCGGGTGAGCGAGATTGAACCTGCCCATCCATTTACTGAATTATTATAGCCTAAATTATGGACCAAGTTTTAGCAAAAAAAATTTCGAAGTAGATTCGAACAAAATATCTTGATGTTTCCAATCCAATAAGATTCAGGCAAAATATCAAAGTCTACAAACATTATCTGGAATGTATCGGTATTCGTTCGTACTTTATATATGGATTCTCCTCCAGATCTGCGAAGAAAAAATCTTCCTCCCCTATGCCGTAATTAGAAAGTTGCATTCCTGGTCCTGATCTCAAGTCGGCAAAATGAGCGTCTTCAGTGCGTTTTTATGCTATGATTAACCCGAGAAATCATGACCTTTTGGAAAAAAACCTTCCCTTTTTTACTTCTCAACATCGTAGTCTCTGCGGCGACAATGTTGTTGGTTTTATGGCTGTGGCAAAAGCAAGCTCCTGTTCTCGGTGCCAAGGCGACGCTTACACCCGCGGTAACGCTGGCAAACGCACCGACGCAAGCCACGTCGGAAGGTTTAGTCCAGGCGAGTCCGCCTCCTTCAGCCGGAATACTGAGCATCGAAGGTGTTTTTGGTGCGGGAGACCTGGATGTGGAGTATATACTGATCCGTAATAAGAGCGATTCGAGTGTCAATTTGAGCGGTTGGTCCGTCTCTTCCTCTGATGGCGAGACATTCAACCTTCCCCAACTCACATTGAACAAGAACGGCGCGGTGAGGCTCTATTCCAAGCACGGCACTAATACGGTCATCGAACTTTACTGGAACTCAGACAAAGCACTCTGGTCATCAGGCAGTCAGGTTGAACTGCTTGATCAAACCGGACAGCAGCATGCCAGTTGGTTGGTTCCTTAATACTTTTTGCAGGGAGATTTATGTCACAAGCATTTTATCGCGTATGGCGCCCCGCTCTTTGGGACGAAGTTGTCGGTCAGGACCATATTGTCCAAACCTTGCGCAACGCCATCGCCGCCGATCGCGTCGCGCACGCCTATCTTTTCGCCGGACCCAAAGGCACCGGCAAGACCACCAGTGCGCGCCTGCTTGCCAAGGCGGTCAATTGTCTCGACCCCGATAAAAACATTCAACCGTGCAATAAATGCGAGAATTGCCTGGCAGTCAACGAAGGCCGCTTCATGGACCTGATCGAGATCGATGCGGCTTCCAACACCAGTGTCGACGATGTGCGTGAATTGCGCGAAAAAATCAACTTCGCGCCCTCACAGGGCAAATTCAAGGTCTATATTATTGACGAAGTGCACATGCTGAGTACCTCCGCCTTCAACGCGCTGCTCAAAACGCTTGAAGAGCCGCCTTCACACGTGATTTTCATCCTCTGTACCACGGAGATCCACAAAATCCCCGCGACTGTGCTTTCACGCTGCCAGCGCCATGAGTTCCGCCGCATTCCAGTGCCCACAATTGCTAAAAGATTAACTGAGCTTACCAGGAAAGAGAAAATTAAGATCGAGCCCGAAGCGCTCAGCCTGATCGCACGGCAGGCAACCGGCTCAATGCGGGATGCCATTTCTCTGGTCGACCAGCTTTCGTCCATGTCCAAAACGGTGACTCTAAAAATTGCCCAGGAGGTACTCGGAACAGCCACGAGTCAATCAGTGATCATGCTAGTGGATGCCATCTTGAAAGAAGACACCGGCGGCGGACTCGAAATTATTCATACAGCGCTCGATGCCGGTACCGACCCGCGCCAATATGCCCGCCAGGTGGTCGATTACTTACGCGACCTGCTGGTGATCAAGCTGCAGGCTGGTCAGGACCTCGAGCTCACTCCAGAGACCCGCGAGAAGATGAATCAGCAGGCAGAGCAGTTTGAGATTGCACATCTTGTGGCGATCATCAGTGCCTTCAGCGAGGCATCCACCGACCTGAAAGCGAACTGGCATCCAGGTCTGGGTCTGGAGCTAGCGCTGGCCAACTCGCTTTACCCTCCCCAGCCGCTTTACCTGGCTGAAACGGAACATGAAGCGCAGCCTGTTCGGAGAGAGCGGTCGAAAAAGGAAGAGGAATCCCCTTCAGAAATTGAGGAAACTGCAGCTGTGCAGAAAGCGTCTTCCACCAATACACGGACATCAAAAGTCGAGACCATCGAAACTGATCCGTCTTTCGTGCCGGGCACACCCCTCACACTCGAGGTTGCGCAATCTCAATGGGAACGCGTCAAACGCGCTGTCGGTTCGAAAAACCGTATCACAGCTGCCGTGGTAAACTCGGGAAGACTGGTGCAGGCAAGCGGTGATACGATCGTGCTCAACTTTAACAGCGAACTGCTGCGAGAGCGGATCCTGGAAGAAAAAGCAAACAAACTGGTCAGCTTCATGCTGGCCAAGATTTACGGACGTGAAATCAACTTGATTTGCACAGTTGGTGACCAGAAAGTCAATTTGGCACCCAAGGGGGGCAAAAGCGAGGTCAATTTGATCGATTTTGCTATCAACAATTTAAACGGAGAACTGCTTGAGAACGACCCTACCCAGGCAGGAAAGGATGAAAAAAATGGCTAAAGGATATCGCGCACCTTCGGGAGGGGGCAAAGGACAAGGCAATATGATGGCGCATATCGCCAAACTGCAGGAGCAGATGGCGCAGGCGCAAGCAGAACTGGCAGACGAGACCGTCACTGAAACTGCTGGCGGAGGTGCTGTATCAGTCACTATGAGCGGCAACCAGGTTTGCAAAGGGGTTGTGATCGACCCTGGTTTACTGGAAGATGCCGATGCCGAAATGCTGCAGGATCTGGTGCTGGTGGCGGTGAACAACGCGCTGGAAAGTTCCCGCAAACTTTCAGAAGAAAAAATGGCACCCTTCACCAGTATGCTGGGTGGAATGGGCCTGGGTTTTTAGTTTATGCACGCTATTCCGGATCCGGTTCAAAACCTGATCGACGCTTTCTCGCGTCTGCCTGGCATTGGTCCCAAATCGGCATCGCGCCTGGCATTCTTTTTGCTCAAAGCACCGGACGCACTCTCTATTGATCTGGCGGACGCGCTGGAAGCACTGAAGAGCGAGACCACGCAATGCCAGCGCTGTTTCAATATCACCCTCAAGGGCGAAGAAATCTGCGATATTTGTACCTCGTCAGAACGCAGCGATGAAACCATCTGCGTGGTGGAAGAACCGCTGGATGTGCTGGCGATTGAACGCACAGGCGTTTACCAGGGCAAGTATCATGTTCTGATGGGCGTGCTCTCGCCGATCGAGGGCATCGGACCTGACCAGATCAAGATTTTCCAACTGCTTGAACGGTTGAAAGATGGGCTCACCAAAGAAGTGATCATCGCTACCAATCCATCGATGGAAGGCGATGCCACTGCGCTTTATTTGCAGCAGCGCATCACGCCGATGGGCATCAAAGTCAGCCGTCTGGCGCGGGGCCTACCCGTTGGCGGGGATATTGAATACGCTGACCAAAGCACCCTGCAGAGAGCGTTGGCATACCGGCAGACGATGGAGTAGATTTTTAACTTCGCCCGCAAACAGAATCACTTTTCTAAACGAGGAACCTCATTTGTTCGACAAATTTGCTGTGATCGATTTTTTCGACTCGCTGGCTCTTGGCTGGGATGAGGGACAGATCCTGGATACTGGCATAATCAACTTCATCCTGGATAATGCAGAAGTTAACGCAAGCAAGACGGTGCTGGATGTAGCCTGCGGCACAGGCGTATTGGTGCCCTTTTATCTGGAACGCGGGGTGGAAAAGGTTACGGCGGTGGATATTTCGCCAGAAATGATTCGGATTGGTGCCAGGAACCATCAGCAACCGCAGGTCTCCTTTTTGCTCGGAGATATTGAAAGTCTTGATGTAGCTGGGCCATTCGATTGCGTGGTCGTGTTCAATTCTTCCCCCCATTTTCCGGATGCTGAGAGATTAGTATCAAGGTTGGCTGGTCTCCTGGCATCAGGAGGCAGGCTGACGGTTGCCCACAGTATGAGCCGGGCCGCGCTCGACCAACATCATGCCGGGTCTGCCAGCAAGGTATCGGTCAGATTGATGCCGGCTGAAGATTTATCACAGATTTTTGTTAGGTACCTGGATGTTTCAGTCGTGATCGACGACAATAGGATATACCAGGTGGTTGGTGTGAAATCGTAGGGAACGGTCTTGCACCGTTCCGCGATGTAACCAACTGAGGTAGAAAAAGGTCAACTTTACGAGGGCAATAGATCCCCTTCACTACTTGGTTTTTCGGCCATCAGTATGAACGAAAGCGGAAAGCCCTTTCC
>DHUW01000093.1:11586-12026 GCA_002409365.1 Anaerolineaceae bacterium UBA5224
CTTGTGAATGTTTTAGACTGATATTGAGGTGAAATGTAACCCATGCCCTTATTCTCAATCCAGGGTTCACTCCTGAAATACGAATAGCCCATCTTTAGCTTATTCAGGGGATCATAGCCTTCTTCACCTGGCATTAACAGCATATCGACAAAGGGATGGAAGTCCTGGATCAGAAGTTTGCCTCCAGGTTTAAGGCACCTAACGACGACAGAAAATAGATCGCATAGATTTTCAAACCAAGGGATTGCCCCAATCGTAAAGAAGATCAGATCAAAGGTGTTGTTGTACTTTTTGTCAATATCCAGCAAATTCCCTGCCACAAACTCGACGTTTTTTCGCCCTATCTTTTCTGCAATTTCCCGTCCTTGATTAAGAAAATTCTCAGCAATATCAAAGCCGTATCCATATTCAGGTCCCAATTGCATGGCAGAGAGCAGCTC
>DHUW01000018.1:0-2534 GCA_002409365.1 Anaerolineaceae bacterium UBA5224
TCATTCACAACCACTGACATCAATTTTAGCAATAGATCAGGCTCAATCATCAGCAGTACCAATCCAGCTTACGATAGTCACAATGTGAACCTTGAAGCGCAAACACAATTCTATTCCGCTTACCTGGATGCTATTTCAGCCCGAGGCTGGATATCTGGTTTGGCAGCGCGAGGGTTTTTCCCAACAATGAAAATGACAGATTTCTCCTCCTCGATCTATGGGAAACCTGCATTTCAATTATTTCAAGACCAATAAAAGGAGAGTAAAGACCAAATCATGAACCAAATCAACAACGTGCTGAGGGAAGAACTGAATAAATTAGGACTGAATGCCATCCAGGATGTCAGGTACAACCTGAACGTCCCGGAACTTATCACCGAATCACTGAAGAACAATGAAACAAAATTGGCAGATACAGGAGCATTGGTCGTAAACACCTCACCGTTTACCGGACGTTCTCCTAACGATAAGTATTTGGTAGAAAATAACGATCCCGATCTGTGGTATGCCTCGGGGACAGAACCGATGGCCTCTGAGAATTTCAATCGTCTCAAGGGGAAGTTGATTGATTCACTGCAAGGTGAAGCGGTCTATGTAAGGGATGTTATGGCAGGTGCTGACCGTGACAATGCCATCCGCATCAGGATAGTCTCCAACCTGGCATGGCAGCAGTTGGCAGCTAACAATATGTTTATCGCAAATGACACTCAACAACCTCACGTCGACCCAGACTTTACGATCCTGGTTTCCTCAACATTTGAGGGCGATCCTGCGGCTGATGGACTTCGCTCGCCAGCAATGGTAGCACTGAACTTCGACGAAAAGTTGGTGCTTATTGGCAACACGCGCTATGCCGGTGAGATCAAAAAATCGGTTTTCACCTTGATGAATTATGTCTTGCCAAAGCGCGGCGTTCTCTCCCTTCACTGCTCAGCAAATATTGGCGAAGAAGGTGATGTTGCATTGTTCTTCGGGCTAAGCGGCACCGGCAAGACTACGCTATCTTCCGATGAAGCCCGTTCTCTGATCGGCGATGATGAGCATGGTTGGAGTGATAATGGGATCTTCAATTTTGAAGGCGGCTGCTATGCCAAAACCATTCGTTTGAATCCAAAATATGAACCGCTGGTGTGGTCTGCGATCAACAGGTTTGGAGCATTACTCGAAAATGTTCCTTTGGACGAGAACAACCACCCAGATTTTGATGATGCTTCCATCACCGAAAATACCCGCGCATCCTACCCCCTGACCTTCATCAGCAATTACGCGCCCGGCGGAATGGGCGGACACCCGCAGAATATCTTTTTGTTGACTGCCGATGCCTTTGGGGTCATGCCTCCGCTTTCAAAATTGACCAAAGAACAGGCTATGTTCTATTTTTTGAGCGGTTACACATCCAAATTGGCTGGAACAGAGCGCGGCTTGGGCAACAAACCCCAGGCTACATTCTCAACCTGCTTCGGAGCACCCTTCCTGCCTTTAAAACCTACTGTATATGCCAAACTTCTTGCTGAAAAGCTGGAAAAATATGGTACCCGGGTATGGCTTCTGAACACCGGCTGGTCAGGTGGCGGTTTTGGGGTCGGCGAACGGATCAAACTGCCTCTCACCAGGGCAATGATCAGCGCAGCTTTAAAAGGTGACCTTGATGACGTTCCAACACATATCCATCCAATCTTCAACATTGCCATCCCTGATGAAGTTCCAGGAGTGCCGAATGAAGTGTTGAATCCTGAACTATCATGGGCTGACCGGGAACAATACGAAATCGATGCGAAAGCATTGGCGCAGAAGTTTATCGATAACTTCAAAAAATACGAAGTCAATGTTGGCCCTGAAGTTCCTGCATCCGGTCCTGTAGTTAGCTAAAATAAGGAGATTTTTATGGAAAAATTCATCATCAGAGGGGGGACGCCTCTTCGAGGAACTATGCGGCCTTCTGGCAACAAAAACGCCGCTCTTCCGATGATGGCTGCGTGTCTGCTGACCACTGAACCAGTAGTTTTACACAACATGCCCGATATTCAGGATACACGTACAATGGCGGAATTGCTGAAAAGCCTGGGCGTGACGATTATGAAGGATGCCTCGACATCCACCTGGACAGTTCATGCAGCAAACATCACTCCTGGCGATCTTGATCCGGATTTATGCCGGCAAATCCGGGCATCGATCTTGCTTGCCGGGCCGATGACCGCCCGCTATGGCGGGCTAAAACTTCCTCCTCCAGGCGGTGATGTGATCGGGCGGAGACGAGTAGACACACACATCCTGGCGCTCGAAAAATTAGGGGCAAAATTCGAGTACATTGATTTTTACGAGTTCTCGACAAACGGCCTGGTAGGTGCAGATATTTTGCTCGATGAAGCCAGTGTGACTGCCACAGAGAACACGATCATGGCAGCAGTTTTGGCAAAAGGCAAAACGTATATTCGTAACGCTGCCTCTGAACCTCATATCCAACAGCTTTGCCATCTTCTCAATGCAATGGGAGCCAGAATCGATAATATTGGCTCGAATGTTTTATGTATTGA
>DHUW01000018.1:2832-3205 GCA_002409365.1 Anaerolineaceae bacterium UBA5224
TGAAGCGGCTTGGGGTTGAGATGATCTTTGAAGGGGACGACCTTATCGTACCCTCGAATCAGAAGCTGGTGATCCAGCCTGACCTGGGTAATGCCATTCCCGAGATCAGCGTGATGCCCTGGCCTGCCTTCCCCACTGACCTGATGAGCATCGCCATAGTCATCGCCACTCAGTGCAAAGGGACCATACTTTTCCACGATTGGATGTATCCCAGCCGGATGTTCTTCACAGATAAACTGGTATCAATGGGCGCTCAGGTCATCCTGTGCGATCCTCACCGCTGTATTGTTAACGGACCCACCCGTCTCAATGCCGAGAAGCTGGATAGCCCCGATATCCGCGCAGGAATTGCGCTCGTAATTGCCGCACTCTC
>DHUW01000018.1:3576-4275 GCA_002409365.1 Anaerolineaceae bacterium UBA5224
TGGGCAACTTCCAAAAACTGGTTGACAGTATCTTTCAGCATTGCTTCAGGGAGAGCACCCACCTGGCGGTGAATGATCTTTCCTTCCTTGAGCATCAACATGGTAGGAATACCCTGGACACCATACTTTCCAGCCCAAAGCTGTTCTTCGTCAGTATTCACTTTGGCGACAATCAGTTTTCCGGCGTATTCCTTGGCGATTTTTTCCAAAATCGGGGCAACCATCCGACATGGTCCACACCAAGGTGCCCAAAAATCAACGATAACGGGAAGCGTATTTTCCAATACAGTCTTCTCGAAAGCAGCATCAGTTACATTAATAGGTTCATCAATCATTTTTAATCCTCCGATAAAAACAAAACAAAATTTTACTTAAGTATACAGTTGTCTTTTTGATTTACAACCTCCAAGATTAACCAAAATTGTTAATTTTTTCTATAATTGCTGGTCCCAAAACCAAAATTCCGACAATCACCGATAGTATAGCAGCAATGAGAACAGATGCCGCACCGACATCTTTACTGATCTTTGCTAAAGGATGCACTTCCGGGCTGGCTAAGTTGACTATGACCTCAAATGCTGTATTGAAAAACTCTGCGACCCAGACCAAGCCAATCACTAACAAAATCATGATCCATTCTGTTTTTTCAAGCCGAAGATAAGCACTGACGCTGATAACAATAATAGTCGCAGCCAGGTG
>DHUW01000018.1:4574-21986 GCA_002409365.1 Anaerolineaceae bacterium UBA5224
CACGCGGGTGTTGCCAAGTGGTAAGGCATTAGCTTCCCAAGCTAATATTCGTGGGTTCGAATCCCATCACCCGCTTTCTTTTATTTTACCCGGTTAATAACAAAAAACTGCTGAAGTATCAGCAGTTTTTCTTTACACCAACGTTAGCCTATCTCTTTTTCGTACACTCTGTGATTTTTGTAATACCTGACACCCAGGTTATCAAGATCTTTTCTCATTTGTGTGGCCGTTTCAGCAACCTGTGTGAGTTCAGAATGTATAAAACGTGGGTTAGCTTTTGCAGCATTTAGCAGAGCATCAAAGATCAATGCATCCCCGCCCATCCCTTGATATTCAGGCAAAATACCTATACCGTTGAAATCCAACCATTGAGTGGTGCTCAATTCATGCAGCAGGCGCAGGATGCCTATTGGCCCGAGCCGTCCCTTATTCTTTTGCATTGCTGCCGAAATATCCGGGAACGGAAGAACAAAACCGACAATATCATCGTCTTCGTTCAGGATGATCTGAAGCAAACTTGGAACCACTACCTGGATGGCATTCTCGACTGCATAATCCAGTTCCCGGTCTGAAAGCGGATAGTATTCCCAGTTATTAACAAAAGCACGATTATAAGCTCCTTTAATTTTGTATTTCCACTCCATGACATGCTTTTTGCTGCGGAAGTTCATGACACGGAGTTTCCCCCGCTTTTTCACGATTTCAACCGCTTTTTTAATTTTTTCCGACAGCTCAGTTCCTTGCGGTTCCAGGTAACTCGAGACAAAATCAACTGCTTTGGTGAAGCCATAGTTTTCAACCAGTTGTTGATAGTATGGGTAGTTATAGTTCATCATGTTCATCATTTGCCGGTGTTCAAAACCTTCAACTTGGATACCATAACCATCCAACGGACCATACCCCTTGGGACCAACAATACGGTTCAATCCTCTATTTTTCGCCCATTCCGCTACCTTATCAAAAAGAGAATCCGCGACATCCTGATCATCAACACAATCGAAAAGGTAAAACTCACTGTCTTTGGTGTGATGATATTCATTAAATGGTTTGTTTTCCAGTGCAGCAATCTTTCCGACCACCTGACCATCTCGTTTTGCGATGAAAAAATCCGAATCCGAATGATCGTAGAAAGGATGTTTTTCCTTGTTCATCATCATAAAAATATCAGATCTAAAGGGAGGAACGAATTGAGGACAATCTTTGTACAAATGATATTGGAAATTGACAAATTCTCTTTGAAGAGATTTACTATTTACATCTAATATTTCAAGCATAAAACCTCCGGAAATGTAAAAAACCTATTGACATAATAATTATTAACAGAAATCACGATAAAAGGTTACTAATTTTACTTGAAACCTGGCATCTCGGCATTGGGAGATTCCAAACCATTCTCGAAACAGTTGCTAAACCATCGGTAGATGCGCTATAATTCGTGCGCTAAGTTTCAAGTTCAAAAGAGGAATTTATATGATTGAAGTAAATGAGTTAAGAAAAGGCGTAACCTTTACGCAGGATGGCAACCTTTATAAAGTATTGGAATATTCACACAACAAACCGGGTCGCGGCTCTGCAACTATCCGCATCAAGGCACGCGATTTACGAAAGGGCACAACCCTGGAAATGACATTCATCTCCAGTGACCGTGTTCCGGATATACGCCTGGATTATCATAATGTCCAATACCTCTACCATGATGATAATTTCTATTATTTTATGGATATGGATACTTTCGAGCAGCCTGCGGTTCCAGCCTCCCTGGTTGCGGAGTATGAAGGTTATCTGAAAGAAAACATGGAAGTTAAGCTCACCTATTACGGAAACGAGCCTTTGGATATTGAGTTACCTACCACGGTTGACCTGGAAGTGGTTGAGGCTGAACCAGCTGCACGCGGTAACACCGCTACTGGTCTTACCAAGCACGTTGTCACAGACACTGGGCTGAAGGTACAGGTACCTGCTTTTGTCAATATGGGCGATGTGATCCGTGTCGATACTCGTACTGGCGAGTACCTTACCCGGGTTTAGGTTGAATTATTTTTGATGAAAACTCCAGACGGTCGCGAATGTAAATTCTTTTACGGAGATTATTATCGCGGTCGCAATTTTGAAGAATGTCGGGCATTGAGCAGCCCTGAAGATAAGAAAGTCTGGACCTCCCAGCTTTGTTCGAGTTGCCCAATGCCTGATTATTTACGCCATAACTCCTGCGATAACCTGGTCTACTCGGTCTTTATAAGCAATTTTCTTTTCAAAAAGCAAATGAAGGTAAAAGCCTGGTGCTCAAAATCGCATGAACCAGTAAAAGACCCGAATGTCGGTTGTGGTCATTGCCACGAACCCTAAGCCGTTGAGCTGATATCAGAAATTTATCAGAAAACAAATTCTCTACTATTCAAACAGTTTTTACAACTGTGCTTGTTGGTATAATCTTAATCCAGCGGATATTCCCGCTGAACGGAGGCAGTATTGAAATCTCGTAACCAATCTTTTTTCATCTCGGCGCTTTTGCTATTCTCAATCGTAGCGATGGTTTTTTATGGCTTCCAGGAACAGGCATTCGGTACTCAGGAAATTCCGATCAACCAACTGGCAGCTGAAGTAGAGGCTGACTTAGTTGGAAAAATTGAAGTTGATGGTGATGATATTTATGTCACCTATCGTGATATCACCAACCGGGCTGCCACCAAATCTGCGAAAGACTCTAATTCCAGCCTGATAGAAGAACTGGTCCTGCTGGGTGTCTCGCCTGAAAAGTTACGTGATCCTAACCTGAAAATAGAAGTGATTCTGCCAGGGTTTTGGGCTAACGCAGTTACCCTTTTGATCAACTTCCTGCCGTTCATCTTAATGGGCGTTTTATTCTGGGTGTTCATCCGCCAGGCTCAGGGCACCAACAATGCCGCCATGCAGTTTGGCAAGTCACGTGCGAAAATGCTGACTGGTGAACATCCAACGGTCACCTTCGATGATGTTGCTGGTGTGGATGAGGCCAAAGAAGAGCTTCAGGAAGTGGTCGAGTTTCTTAAGGAACCTCAAAAATTCATCGCATTGGGAGCGCGTATTCCTAAGGGTGTACTGCTCGTGGGATCACCTGGTACTGGTAAGACCTTGATGGCAAAAGCAGTTTCTGGTGAAGCCGGTGTGCCATTTTTCTCTATTTCAGGGTCTGAATTTGTTGAAATGTTCGTTGGCGTGGGTGCCAGCCGAGTGCGCGACCTATTTGACGAAGCCAAGAAACATTCCCCTTGTATTGTTTTCGTTGATGAAATTGATGCTGTTGGCCGTCATCGTGGTGCCGGACTGGGTGGAAGCCATGACGAACGTGAGCAAACCCTCAACCAGCTCCTGGTTGAAATGGATGGCTTTGATACTGACACCAACGTGATCGTGATCGCAGCTACAAACCGTCCTGATATCCTCGACCCTGCCCTGCTTCGCCCTGGACGTTTTGACCGGCGAGTAATGCTGGACAAACCTGACAAAAGCGGACGCGAAGCAATTCTGAAAGTTCATACCCGGGGTAAACCGATAGATCCCAAAGTTGATCTGGGTGAGATTGCCCGCTCGACACCTGGTTTTGTAGGTGCCGACCTTGAAAACCTGGTTAATGAAGCTGCTATCCTGGCTGCCCGGCGCAATAAGAAGATCATCACTCGTGATGAATTCGAAGAATCGATTGAGCGAGTTATTGCCGGTCCGGAGCGAAAGAGCAAGTTGATGAATCCACGCGAGAAGAAAATCGTTGCATACCACGAGGTTGGGCATGCAATCGTGACCAGCGTCTTGCCAGAAGCCAACCCGGTTCAAAAAGTCTCCATCATTTCCCGAGGGATGGCTGGTGGTTTCACACTTTCGTTACCGGTTGAGGACCAGTATTTGGAATCGAAAAAAATGCTGTATTCCGATTTGGCTACCATGCTTGGTGGTCGCGCTGCCGAAGAGATCATGTTCAGTGATATAACTTCCGGCGCCTCGAATGACCTCGAACGCGTCACGAAACAGGCTCGCCGAATGGTCACCCGCCTGGGTATGAGCGAGAAGCTTGGTCCTATGGTTTACGGTCAGAAAGAAGAACTGGTATTCCTCGGTCGAGAAATCTCCGAACAGCGCGATTACTCCGAGTTGGTCGCCCAAACGATCGACGAGGAAGTGCATAAACTGGTGGATGAGGCTTATACAACAGCAAAAGACATCCTGGTTCAATATAAGGATAAATTGGTAGAAATTGCCGAGAAACTCCTGGAAGTTGAAACGCTTTCCAAGGAAGAATTTGAAGCCCTCTTCCCACCAATGAATGAGAAGAATCAGGGCATCCCCTATTTTAATACGATCTAAACCAGATTGAACTTGAGTCTTACAAGATCCAGCATTTTTTCCAAAATTGCTGGATCTTTTGCATTTAACCAGTGGATATCCAGGTCAGTCGGTTTGAACCAATTTGCCTGGCGGCGCACATACTTGCGTGTGTTTCGTTTGATCAAAATTACTGCTTCTTCCAGGCTGATCTCGCCATCCAAATGTGAGATTAATTCACTGTAGCCGATTACACCCATTTTGAGGAGGGATTGCTTATATCCCTGGTTAATTAAATTTTTCACCTCTTCCAGGAACCCATCGCTTAGCATTTGATCGATCCGGGAATCAATTCGTTGATAAAGTTCTTTCCGCGTCCATTCCAGCCCAATAATCAAAATGTCGAAAAGTGAAGATTCTTTAGAACGAACATCGGAAAACCGTCTTCCGGTTTTAAAAATAACCTCAAAAGCCCGCACTGTCCGGCGATGATTGCGGTAATCGATAAAACCAGCTGCCTCGGGGTCAAGAATCTGCAGGTTCTTATGCAGCTGTTCATAACCGATCGACTCCCCGATTTTTTCGAGAACGTCTCTCAAGCGATCATCAGCTTCAAGTTCCGGTATTTGCCAGTTTTGCCTGATCGCACGAATGTATTGCCCCGTTCCACCCGTGAGGATGGGGATTTTCCCTTCATAACCCAAACTCAGAATTATTTTTTCTGCTTCGGTTTTATATTCGCCAATGCTCCAGGGTTTGTCCAGGTCAACGACATCAATAAGATGATGCTTCACCTTGGCTTGCTCAGCGAGAGTCGGCTTGGAAGTGCCGATGTTGAGTTGCTGATATAAATAGCGTGAGTCTGCTGATATGATCTCAGAATTCAGAGCTTGGGCTAACTTGATCGCCAATCCAGTCTTCCCAGATGCAGTCGGCCCGACAAGCATGATCAGTTTAGGTTTATTCTCACTCATTCAGATAATCCAAGTAAACGTTCTGGTAATGAATTATTTCAGGTTTGGAGCTTGTTCCTGTCTCGATGATCAGCACATCCAGTTGCCAGTCAGGACCTTTTTCAGGATGGTTTTCGAAGTAAACAGCCATCGCTGCCTGCATTGCCTGGTATTTTTTGTGCGTAATGCTGTATTCGGCAATTCCAAATGTCTTAGATTTGCGCGTCTTTACTTCTACTGCGACCAACTGATCTTCGGATTTCATGATCAAATCAATCTCACCGTGACGGGTATAGTAGTTTTTTTCGAGCAATTCGTATCCAAGTTTAGCCAGGTAATCGATGGCGAAGGTTTCGCCCCAGGCTCCCAGCTTTTTACGATAGCGTTTATCTGTGCGCATAAGAGTAGTATAACCTTCTTAATCTTGCTGCATAGCGCCGAAAGAGCCAAAAATAGGTTATTTTAAGATAAAATAATCACACTATCCCGTAGAAGGGGCTTAGCAATTTTCAAAAGAGGAATCCAATGGCTGTCGCAGAAATTGTTACTATAGGCACCGAATTACTGCTCGGTGAGATTCAAGACACAAACTCCCGTTTTATTGCGCGGGCTTTGCGCGACATTGGTGTTGACCTCTACCGCCTAACAACTGTTGGTGACAATGCCAAGCGTATTACAGCTACGATCCAGGAAGCCTTGATGCGTGCTGATATCGTGATCACAACAGGAGGGCTTGGACCCACTGTCGACGACCCTACCAGACAGGCAGTAGCCGATACATTCAATGTCAGGTTGGTTTACAAAGAAGAACTTTGGGAACAGATCCTCCAGCGTTTTACAAACTATGGACGAATTCCAACTGAAAATAACAAGCGACAGGCGTATTTACCTGAAAACGCCATGCCAATTCTAAATGAGGTTGGTACGGCGCCGGCTTTTGCTATGGAGTCAGGTACTAAAACAGTGATTTCGTTGCCGGGTGTCCCTCGCGAGATGGAACATATTATGAAAACCTTCGTGGTCGACTATCTGAAAAGGCGATATAACCTTGAAAATGAGATCATTTTGCCCTGGGTAATTCACACAATTTCTTTAGGCGAGTCCAGTATTGACGAAATTATTGGCGAGATGGAGATTCTCACCAACCCATCAGTGGGTTTACTTGCGTATCCTGGTCAGACTGATATCAGAGTAACAGCCAAGGCTCGCTCGACCGAGAAAGCCCGGCAAATGATGGAACCGGTTTTGCAGGAAATCCGTGAAAAATTGTCAGAAAACATTTTCGGCGAAAACGAAGACACCATCCAATCGGTTGTCGCAGCTGATCTAATTGCCCAACATCTGACCCTCTATGTCTTGGAATCTGGAACCGGAAACTTGGTCTACGAGGCATTATCTGAACACCTCTCTCCAGAATACCTATCCGGACAGATGTTGGACCTGGATATTACCCATGATACGTTCAAAGTGCTTATGCAGGAATACCGCGACAAAAAACATACAGATCTTGTGCTTGGGGTAATGTTGACACCTGTTGAAGATCACCAGGAACTTTATGTCGCCCTGCTCGATTCCGAGAATTTCCAGGAATATCAACGCTTTTACAGCGGTCCTGCCGGAGATGCCGGCCGATGGGCGCTCAATGTCGGGTTGGACCTGGTTCGTAACCGATTGAAAGTATTGAAAGGAAAGTAATGACACCTATTGATATTTTATTAACGAATGCCATTGTCTTGACCATGGATTCAACCTACTCTATTTATGAGCCAGGTGCCGTGGCGGTACAGGGCGATAAAATCTTTGAAGTTGGATTCGAAGATCAGCTTCTCAAAAAATACCAGGCAAACGAAGTGATCGATTGCGGTGGTAAAGTGCTGATGCCCGGTCTGATCAACACCCATACTCACGTTCCCATGAGCCTGCTGCGAGGTTTGGCAGATGACCTTCGCCTTGATGTCTGGTTGATGGGTTATAACATGCCGGCTGAAAGAGAATTCGTATCTCCAGAATTTGTGAGACTGGGCACCAAGCTTGCCTGTGCAGAATTAATCCGTTCTGGTGTTACCACTTTCAATGACATGTATTATTTTGAAGACGATGTTGCGGAGGCTGCATCTGAAGTAGGCATGCGGGCTGTTGTCGGTCAAACGGTAATGAAATTCCCCTCACCAGATTCGGCTTCCTATGAAGAGGCCTTGGATCGCTGTCGTGCCTTGATCAACAAGTGGAAAGATCACGCACTTATCGTCCCTGCGATCGCACCTCATGCTGTTTATACATGCACACCAGAAGTTCTGACAGCTGTGGTGAAATTAGCCCAGGAAACTGAGACAATCGTTCATTTTCATGTCGCAGAAACAGCCGATGAGGTGCTAAATGTGCGTAACGAACATGGCATTCCGGTTGTTCCGTATGTTCGTAGATTCGGATTACTAGACACAAAACTGATCGCTGCTCACTGTGTGCATATTGACCAGGGTGAGATGCGCTCCCTGATGCATGCTGGTGCGGGTATCGCTCATAACCCGTCTTCAAATCTAAAACTTGCATCCGGATTTGCTCCTGTAGCGAAGATGATGGAACTCGGCTGCAATGTCGGCATCGGTACTGACGGTTCAGGCTCCAACAATGACCTCGATTTCTTTGAAGAGATGCGCCTAGCCAGTCTGATCGCAAAACCAGTCGCTGAAGATCCCACTGCCCTACCAGCCAAACAAGTTTTGGCTATGGCAACCAGCATCGGCGCAAAAGCGATCCACCTGAGCGACATCATAGGCAGTCTCGAACCTGGTAAACGAGCTGACCTGATCCTGGTGGATCTCAGCCCCATCCACAATCAGCCCCGCTTCTTCCGAAGCCCTGACAACGTTTATGCCCAGATCATCTATGCTTCCAAATCAACCGATGTCACTGATGTAATGGTCAACGGTTCCTGGTTGATGCGCGAAAAAGAACTTTTGACTGTTGATGAAAAAGCACTGATAGCCCAAGCGGCTATCGTGGCTGGAAAAATAGATACTTTCATGCGCGGACGGGAAGAGTCTGTTTACTCCAAGCTGATCGCCATTGGTGGTGCCGCTGAGGAGGAAAGTTTTGAGATTCAGGCAAAGGTACCCATTGATGACAGAAGCGCCATTATTGATGCCTTGCAGGAATATGGCATCAAGATTCTGCGTAAGCGACATTATCACGAATATGACACGTATTTTGAGTTTGAGGACGAAAAGAATGGTCGCCTGCGCTACCGGGAAGACGAATTCATCAACGAAAAAGGCAATATTACCAGCGTCCGCTCGCGGTTGACGCTGATTGGTGAGCGCGTGGATGAAGAAAGCGGGCATGATCAGAACATCCTGCTTTCCCGTACACGCTACTACGCTCCTGCAACCCATAGCTTGAGGTTCTATACCGAATATTTCAAACCAGCCAAATCCGTTGAAATTGAAAAAGATCGTTTGCGTTACCTGATCGAATTCGAAGGTACCGAGTTTTTTGTGAATCTCGATACACTTATGAAGCCACAATTGGGAAAGTTCCTTGAAATTAAGAGTCGCACATGGAGCCGTGAAGACGCTGATCAAAAGTCCAAACTGATCAACAACTTATTCAGAAAGCTGGGTTTTACTAACCCTAATTTGGTAACAAAAGATTACCTCGAAATGGTTGAAAGCAGAATGCGAGAGAGTTAAGGTGCCTGTGACAGATCAAACTGGAAAGATCAAGGTATTGTTTGCCATTGCAGAAGCAGCGCCTTTTGCCAAGGTAGGCGGTTTGGGCGATGTAGGGGGTGCATTACCGGCATCACTCCTTCATAATTTTGGGGATGAGATTGACATCCGTACTATCCTGCCTTTTCATTCTGTCATCAAGGCAGCGAACCCTCCCGTGAAGAAGATAGGCACTTTTTCTTTCCAGGCTTACGACCAGCCAATTGATTGCGAGCTGTTTGTATCAGACATAGACGGGGTCCCGGTGTACCTGGTTGACAATCCTTACATCAACCACAGCTCGCCAATCTATCATGGTGACTGGCAGTTGGATGGGATGAAATATGCCAGCTTTTCCCTGGCTCTGCTTGAAGCCATGCGCTACCTGGATTGGAAAATCGACATCCTTCATGCCAATGATTGGCATACAGCTCTGGCTGTGCACGCCCTGGCAACTACTTACAAGGATGACCCGTTCTTTGCAGGGGTGAAGACAGTCCTTTCCATCCACAATTTACCTTATAACGGCTGGGGCTCACAGGATGCCATGAATCAACTCGGATTCACTGCAAGTGAAGACATGGATTTACCTGACTGGGCAAAGTTCACGCCCCTGCCGATGGGCATTGCTGCTGCAGATAAGATCATTGCAGTTTCGCCTGGTTATGCCCGTGAGATCCTCACACCGGAATATGGCTGCGGTATGGAGGATTATCTCCAAAAACATACTGATAAGGTCATGGGAATTTTGAATGGGATTGATGAAGACCTATGGAATCCAGCCGAGGATCGAGCTATCTCGTACCACTTTTCGGAAGTGGAACTTTCAGAAAGAATAAATAATAAACTTGACCTCCAGAAAGCGCTTGATTTTGAGGTGGACGAAAAGATTCCTTTACTCACCATTGTAACCCGCCTTTCAGAGCAAAAAGGGGTGCCTTTAATTCTCGAAGTCTTGCCTCAACTGATGAACCGATCCTGGCAGTTTGCCCTGTTAGGTTCCGGAAATCCCGAATTGGAAAAGAAAGCTCGCGAACTGGCCGAGATTTATCCGAAGCGGATTGCAGCTTTCATCAAGTATGACGATGTAATCTCACGTGTGCTCTATGCTTCCGGAGACATTTTCCTGATGCCTTCCCTTTATGAACCCTGCGGTCTTTCACAGATGTTTGCAATGCGCTATGGTAATTTACCCGTGGCCACATCAACAGGCGGATTGGCAGACTCAATTCGCGATTATTCAGCCGACCCCGAGGCAGCTACCGGTTTTCTGTTTAGTGAAAAGACAACTGAGGGATTGATCAAAAGCCTGAACCTGGCCTTGGACACTTTCGAAAACCAGGATGACTGGCAAAAGATGCAAAAGAATGCCATGTCCACCGATTTCGGTTGGAAAACTTCTGCCAGGAAATACCTGGATGTTTATAGAAATCTTTATTAAGGATGAACTTTTATGGAATTAGTTAGAAAATCAGGTATATTACTTCACCCAACGAGCCTGCCCGGACCCGATGGGATTGGAGATCTTGGACCTGAAGCCTATCGCTGGATTGATTTTTTGAACAAAAGCGGAACGCAGATGTGGCAGATCTTGCCTCTCGGTCCAACCGGCTATGGGGATTCGCCTTATCAATGCTTCTCAGCCTTTGCCGGCAACCCGTTCCTGGTAAGTCCGGTCTTGCTGCTTGAGGATTCACTCCTCACCAGCGCTGATCTAAAAGAAAGGCCGATTTTCCCCGTTGAAGAGGTCAATTACGGACCTGCGATCGAATGGAAGACACACTTGCTCAACAAAGCTTTTGACTCTTTTTTGCAGAAGGGTTCAGCCAAACTGAGAGCAGATTTTGAGCAATTCTGTGATGAGAAGAAAGCCTGGTTGGAAGATTATGCCCTTTTCATGGCGATAAAAGAAACTCAGGATCTGCACCCATGGATTGACTGGCCTGAGCCTCTGAAGACCAGGGAAGCTGCTGCTATTGAAGAAATCAGAAACACACTGGCTGATAAAATCAACAAGCACAAGTTCAACCAATTTCTTTTTTTCAAGCAATGGTTAAGGTTGAAAGCCTTCGCCGTAGAAAACAAAGTTGAAATTATCGGCGATATGCCTTTTGTAATATCGTTGGACAGCTCTGATGTTTGGGCCCGACCTGAGCTCTTCCTGCTGGATGAAAACCTTAATCCCACTTTCGTAGCCGGAGTTCCACCAGACTATTTTTCGGCAACCGGGCAGCTTTGGGGCAACCCACTCTATGACTGGCAATACCATCGTGACACTAAGTTTGAATGGTGGAACTCCCGCCTGAAAGCAACGCTTGAATTGGTGGATATGGTACGCCTGGATCACTTCAGGGGTTTCGCTGCTGCCTGGCATGTACCTTTTGGCAACAAAACCGCCATTGAAGGCGAATGGGTACCAGGACAAGGTACGGAGTTGTTTACTGAACTGAAACGAAACTTCCCTGACCTTCCAATTATTGCTGAAGATCTGGGCGTCATCACCAAGGATGTCGAGTCGTTGCGTGATGGTTTCGCGTTACCTGGTATGAAAATTTTGCAGTTTGGTTTTTCTGGTGACCCGGAGGATAATTTCTTACCTCACCATTACCCAGTTCATTGTTTTGCATATACAGGCTCTCATGACAACAACACTGCCCGGGGCTGGTACGATGATGCAACAGAGCCAGAGCAAAAATTCTGCCGGGATTACTTGCACTTCGAACACGCTGATGAAGTTGCCGAGGCGATGATCAGGGGGGTCTGGCAATCGGTTGCTCAGTTCGCAGTTGCGCCTCTCCAGGATTTTCTTGGTCTGGGTTCTGAGAGCCGCTTTAACCTGCCCGGCACTACCGCTGGCAATTGGAGATGGCGGATGAAACCAGTTGTGCTGACCTCAACACTCAACTCAAAAATTCGCAAAATGAATTTGCTTTACAGCCGCCTGTCAGTGGAAGAGAAAACGCGCTACACCCAATGGCTTAACGAGCACCGGGGTGACGGCGTTAAGCCGCATTAGGTTTCGCGCTCAGAGCGAAAAATAAACCAAATAAAATCAGAATACCGCCAGCAATTTCAACCGCTGACGGTAATTCTTTTAAGAATAGAATTGCGAGGATGCTCGAACCGATTGGTTCAAACAGGAGCGCCAGCGAGACAATTCGCGCAGGCAGGTGTTTCATAGCCTTGTTCATTGATGTATGCCCGAGTGTTTGCGGTACCAACGCCAACAGGAAAAATATCAGATAGATCCTGGGCGGGTAAGTTTGGTAACCTTTTTCCAAGACCAGCAACATGATCCCTAAAACCACAGCAGCGACGGAATAGACAATGCTGACATATTGCTCGGTAGACATCTGGCTGGCTACTTTTCTACCGACCAACAGATATCCAGCGATCATCCAGGCGCTGGAAAGCGCCATAAGCAGCCCTGGAAGTGTGCTTGCACCGCTATTGTTTTTCCCGAGGATTGCAATAAGCAAACCACCCGCAAAAGCAAATAAAACCCCAACATAGTAACGCCTGGGAACTCGCTCTTTGAGGATGAGGGGCGACATCAAACCAACCCAGAGTGGAGAAGTGGTAGTAAAAATTACCGAACTGTTCACCGAAACCAATTCTAAAGACCAGGTCCATAAGGCGAAATGGAGAGCCAGGAATACTCCAGAGAGCACCAGCAAACCTATTTGTTTACGGCTGATGCTGACCCATTCTGATTTTTTTGTGAAAACGAAAATCAAAATGGCTATGATGGCTGAAAAAAATAAGCGGTGAAACGCTATTGCAATTGGGCTGGCATAAGGCAGCGCCATCTTGATCAGGATCGCTGCAGTAGAAACAGCAAATATCCCAAGTATTAGAAGGAGATAGGGGGATTTGTTTTTATTATCCGTCATTGCCAACCGTTTTATAGTAAAAAAGCAGGCATTTCGTGTACGCCTGCTTTTGAATAGATGGAGTAAAGATCAGCCTAATTTTTCCTGGGCTGCAACTGCTGCACCGATAATTCCAGCCAGGTTTTCCAGTTTGGCGGGGATGACCTTTGTCTTGATGGTGAAATACTGTGCATACTTTTCAAAGCGGCTGCTGATGCCACCTCCAAGAATGAAGAGATCAGGGCTCAGTAAGAATTCATAAGCTCTCAATCCCTCGTCAAAGCGCAGCGCCCATTGTTTCCAGGTCAGTTTTTCGCGGGTTTTTATTGCAGCTGAAGCGTGCTCTTCGACCGTGTACTTGCCAAGCGACATATGCCCCAATTCAGTATTTTGCAGAAGCTTGCCTTCAACGAAAATTGCTGTTCCGATCCCTGTTCCCAGAGTAATGAACATAATCGCATGTGCCTTTTGGGCTTCTTCGGTGCCGAAACGAAACTCACCAGTGCCAGCCGCATCTGCATCATTAAGAATGTATGCCCGGCTGCCAGTTTCATCCTGGATCATTTTTGCCAGGTTGGCTCCGACCCAATCCTTATGCAAATTAACGGAAGTTCCGATTACGCCATTTTTGACAATGCCAGGGAAGCCAGCCCCAATTATTCCTGTGTAATTTAATTCTCTGGCAATATTGCGGATATGTTGCACGATCTCTTTGGGCTTCTTGGATTTATCAGCCTTGTGGCGAATACGTTCAGAAACCAATTGCCCTGTCTCGGTGTCAACCAAGGCACCTTTTGTCGCAGAACCGCCAATATCAATTCCTAAAACAATCATAATTCCTCCTCTACTCACACCCGTTTGCCAGGTGTTCTTCATAAGTCACAGCAAAATTATGTGTCAAACTCCCGTCGCATTTAGCTCGGAAGAAATAATAACCAGTTTTTTCGGGTGAATACGCAGCCAAAATCGTATCCCGACTTGGGTTGCTTATCGCTCCTGGTGGTAAACCCTGCACCAGGTAAGTATTATAGTCTGATACCACCGCAAGATCGGAAAAAGTGAGCGGAGATTTCCACCAGGTACCTTGAGCCAAATCGTAACCAATCGCATATTGCACAGTAGGGTCTGTCTCCAGCCGCATACCAATTGCCAGGCGGTTGAAAAAAACTGAAGCAATGGTTGACATTTCAGCAGGTTCCAGGGTTTCTCGTTGAATAATTGATGCCAGGATGATCAATTCATCGGTTGTCAGAGTCGAACTTTGATCATTCAGATTCTGGGAGGCTTCCTGAAGCACTGCCTGAGTGCGGCTGACAGACTGCAAGATGAATTCTTCGAGTGTTATTGTTGGTTTCAGACTATAGAAACCCGGAAGCATATAGCCTTCAAGCGTTCTATTAGCAGGCAAATCGATAAGCTGTGTAATTTGGGCTGGCGGTGCAGATACGAAAGAAAGGAAATCATCCTTGCCAAACGACAAACCCAATTGCCCGATAACTTCTGCGATTTCTTCCAATCGCCAGCCGGCAAAAATGGTGAACTGGAGATCCTGATTTACCCTTTCAGCAATGAAATTGGCGACCTGGATCGCATTCATGCCACCTGGCAGAGTATAGGTTCCTGGACTGAGTGTTCTATCCTTCCCTTTGTATGCAAGATAGTCACAAGTTGCAGTTCCAGAAAAAACAAAACTTTCGGCTTCCAGTTTGTGACAAACATCCATTGTGTGGTCATCATTGGAAATAGAAAATTTGCGTTCCTCAGAGAATTGATTAGGCTGTTGCAGCAAATCCTGGTTTCTAAACAAACGGATCGAATAGCGTAGATTATTCAGCAGGTTCACATCCTCACCTGGTGCTCCCAGGACCTTACCATTACTGTAAACAGCATAGATCATGAACATGACCAGGCCAATCGCCAGCAGAAAAAGGATGAACAAGAGTACCGTGGATCGCCTGCGTTTTTGGTTCAAGAGTTCACCCCATCACAATTCATCGAAGGATGATTATCCAGATAATCCTGAAGAATGATCGCGGCAGCCTGGTCGTCGATGGCGTTTTGGCGTTTCTTTTTCCCTTCGCCTCTCAAGATGGAAGCCTGAACCGCTTCCTTGGTGGAATGAGATTCATCCCAGGCGATTACTGGCAATTCTGTTTGTATGCGAAGTTCATCGATAAAACGATTCACGGAGCGAGCCCGGGGACCGAGACTCCCATCGGAATCCAACGGCAAGCCAACAATAACTGTCTCGCAACCTTCCAAAGCTGCTAATTTGGCAACAAACAGGGCATCGGCTGCGCGGGAAGTATGCTTCAGAATTTGAAATGGGCGCGCTAAAGTACCGGTCGGGTCGCTGACAGCGATCCCGATCCTGGCGTTCCCATGGTCAATTCCCAAATATTTCATCTGTTCTCCACATCACTTCAAATGGATGCGGACCACCTTCTTCTCTTTTTGCCGCAAGGCTTCAATATCTCCCAGCGCCTGGGCGCGCTGTAGCGTAGCAAAGGTCATCCCTTCACCTGGGATTTCAAAATCAACCGGACTGTCTTTAGTAAATGTAATGAACATACCACCTGGCAGCCCGCCTTTGTGCAACTGACCGGTGGAATGTAAAAAGCGCGGACCAAACCCAAGTGTGGTGGCTTTGTTGAAATGATGGAGCAAGTCATAACGCAAACCCTGCATAAAGTCTTGATTTTCTTCAAGCCGGGCAACAAAAGCGTTAAGTGCAATATAGCCGCCTTCCGGAACAGTTTGGCCATATACGGTCAAAACCTCTTCCAAATTTCTTGCTGAATCCAATCCTGGAACTGCTTCTCCATAAACATTGATCTCTTCATTCTCCCAGATCGGCTGCCCTTCATCAAGCTGCCCTTTTTCCTGGTAGTCTTTGATCACTGCCTTGGTGATGGTTTTGCTGAGTTGCACATTGGGTTGGTCGAAGGCGTTCACTCTCAAGACAGAGCAGGCAATCGCCGTAGCATACTCCCATCGATAGAATTCTTTTGCAAGCTCGTAGGGATCCTTTATTTTGATCTCAATGACCGGATAGCCCTTTTCGATCAGGGTTTCGGCAAGGTTACGTTTTGAAGAATCGACAGAAAAGTAGACAAAAAACCTGTCATCAGGATAATCGAGTGATTCCAACTCTGGTTCATCCTCAACCGGCAGGATGCCTTTGCCTTCCTTGCCGCTACTCTCGGCAATCAACTGCTCCAGCCAGGGTACCAGATGGGAAGTGTAATTCTCGGCAATAAAAGTCAGTTTGTTTTTGCCGGCTTGAGCACTAACTCCAACCAGCAAACCCAAAAGCAGGTTTGGATTAGCTGCATACGGTACACTTTCAAGCCCCTGATTCTCACCCTCAGACGCATTCGCCAGGAATTGCTGCAGATCGATTCCCATTACTGCTGCCGGGACCAATCCAAAATGGGTGAAAACTGAATAACGACCGCCAACGTCAGGTCGGGCATTGAAAACTTTTCGAAATTGCTTTGATTCCGCAAGAGCCTGGAGGGATGTACTGGGGTCAGTCACAGCAACAAAATTCCTGCCAGGCATCCCAAGCCCCAGTTTTTCAAGTTCGGACCAAAAATACTTCATAGCAGAAAGTGTTTCGCTTGTTCCACCGCTCTTGCTTGAGACAATGAAAAGAGTTTTGGTCAAATCGATACCTTCACAACGGAAAGCGATCTCCTCGGGGTTAGTGGTATCGATGATCTGTAAGCGCAAGCCTATGCCGGGTTCCAATGTGGAGGCAATTGCCTGGCTGATCACCTCGGGGGCGAGTGAGGAGCCTCCCATGCCCAGCACAAATGCATCGGTAAAACCTTCTGCCAGTAACTCATTTCGGAACGCTTCTAATTCTGGGATCAAACTTATCTGCTGTGATGGCAACCCCAGCCAGCCCAGTCGATTGCGAATTTCTTCAAAGCCGCTCTCGTCATCAGTCCAGAAGGTCGGGTCATGAGCGTACATCCGGCTCACACTTGTCTCAGTAACTGCCTGCTTGAGAGAGGCTTGCAATGGTACAGCCAGCCCATTCAATCCCTGAATATAATCCGTCCGTTTTTTCTCAATGATTCCAAGCAAAGACATATGCGCCTGTTTGAACTTTTCGACGCCTTCAGCTTCCAATTGCTGCGTTACCAGGTTAAGGTCGATTTCAGCCTTTTCCAAAAGCTGCATGACCTCAAGGGCTTCATCGAGGTTTTTACCAATGGAATAATTTGTTTTTCCATGCTCGAGAAAAGCGGCCAATGTCTTTGGGGGGATGGTATTCACGCTGTTTTGGGCAATCAGATTATCCACATAAAGCGTGTCAGAATAATCCGGATTTTTGGTTCCCGTGGACGCCCACAGGGGCTTTTGGGACTTTGCGCCTTGCTTCACTAAGATGCGAAAACGCTCAGAGGAAAATTGTTCGAGATATACCCGATAGGCAAGTTTTGCATTGGCAATAGCCACCTTGCCTTTGGCACCAGCGGCTTCCTGCGCCAGATTACTTGGTGAAGAAATCACGGCATCCAGCAGCTGGTCTACCGCCGTATCGATTCGCGAAACAAAAAAGGATGCCACACT
>DHUW01000018.1:22358-22871 GCA_002409365.1 Anaerolineaceae bacterium UBA5224
TCCTCGATGGATTTTTTTGCATCGTAAGCATAAAAAGGATTGATCTCAACGCTGACCAAACCATCCTGACCATCATTGGCTTCATATACTGGCAAGAAAAGATCAGCAGCTCGGCGAATATCCTCCTTGACCAGTTCAGTATAGATTTCATCGCTGTTCAAACCGGACCAGGCCATTGATTGGAGCACGTCATCATAAGCAGTGCTGTGTTTCAAGGTCATTTCAAAAATGCTTGGGTTGGAGGTGACCCCAAAAATCTGCCCGTCTTCAATCATCTCTTTCAACCTGCCATCCTGCAGCATGTCCCTCTCAATGTTATCGTACCAAATAGATTGTCCAAGTTCTTTGACTGACTTTGAATTATTCATAACACATCAACTTTCTTGAAGATTTTTTATGTATTTACCACCTGATTTACCCTTTGCAGGGTGAAACTACATCGACTGACGATGATAAAATTTTACCATCAACTAAGATGATTCCAGTGGGCTCTACCGACGAAAAGGATTGTTT
>DHUW01000041.1:0-3050 GCA_002409365.1 Anaerolineaceae bacterium UBA5224
TCAGTGACCCAACGCGTGTCATCTTCCCAAACAGCCTGGATCAATTCCTCCCGTGAAACCACTTCACCCGTCCTGGCATACAGGTAAGCCAGGAGAACAAATTGTTGGTTCGAGAGGGGGGGTTCCAACTCTACACCCCTCACCCAGACTCTCCGGGATCCTTCATCAAGGCGCAGTCGAAGAATATGGCTGAGCTCAGGCGGCAAATCTGAAAGCGGCATAGTGGAATCGGAACTCAAAAAAAGGAAAGTCTGCGTGAGAGCAATAGCGATTTCATCCGCTTCAACAAGTTTGGCCGGTTCGCTAAGCACCTGGTTATTCAGGTAAGTGCCATTCTTGCTGCCAAGGTCTTCCAGGATCACCCCGTTATTGCTCTTGGTGATGCGGGCGTGCTGGCGGGAAACCTGTCTATCCGGGATGACAATGTCACAAGACGCATCCCGCCCAATTACCAACGTTGTATCAATGATCCATTGCTGACCGTTGAGGGGACCATTATTGGCGATTAGAACTGCATCTTCCATATCAACCCATAACCTCTCTTATACCGATTATAATCCAAGCATACGCAGCTTTTCCACGCCGAAATGGAATAATGTTGCCTATAGAGGAAGAAGCAGGATGATTAATAACCCCGTTAGCGGGACCATCCTCCATGATCGTTACCGCGTCAAGAACATGATCGGTCAGGGAGGTTTTGGCTCGATTTACCTGGCAGAAGATCTACGTTTGGAAGGTCGCTTGTGCGCCGTTAAACAGGTGCGCTATGACGCTTCCCTCCCTGAGGAGATTCTCAAGGAATCCCGGGCTCAATTCATGCGGGAAGCGACCGTGCTTGCCCGCCTGGACCATCCGAATCTTCCCAAGGTATCAGACTTTTTCTCAATAGAAAAGGATGATTTCCTGGTCATGGATTATGTGCCGGGGGAAGACCTACGCACCACCCTTGCTAAAGCAGAAAGCAGCGGTAAGTTCCTAAAAGAAGATGATGTCCTGGATTGGGCTGTACAAATAGGGGATGCTCTCAGCTACCTGCATCACCAGGACCCTCCCATCCTGCATCGGGATATTAAACCGTCGAATCTGAAAGTGACTCCCAGCGGGCTGGTCAAACTGGTCGACTTTGGTTTGGTCAAATTGCTTGCGCCAGATGAGGTTACGATCACGATCTTGCAGGGTCAGGGGACAGCCTTGTATACTCCCCTTGAGCAATATGGCGGTGATAGCAGCCACACCGATGCACGCGCTGATATTTACGCCTTTGGCTGCACACTTTACCATTTGCTCACCAATACCCCTCCCATGAATGTGCGCGACCGGTTTCTCAACCCAGAAAGTCTGCCAACCCCCCGTTCGATCAATCCTGCCATCACTCCCCGGGTTGAAGATGCGATTTTGTGGGCGATGTCATTGCATCCTAACGATCGTCCCAAGGATGTGACTACCTTTGTCAAAGCGCTCACTGGTGAAACCACGGGGAACCTGCGCCGCATTGGCAGCAGTTACAGCCGCTCTCTGCAGGCCCAACTCGGCCAAACCGAAACCCAACTCGGCATCCTGGCTGGCGGATTGGTTTTCTTAAGTTTGCTGTTTACCTTGATCCACAATTTGTGATTGAAATGATCCGATCATGCTCGGTGGGAACGCTGGAACGATTCTCTTTTGCCTGTCATTACAAGGGAGCGTAGCGACCGTGGCAATCTGCATTTTAATTTCAGCGAACATGAAGATTTCGATCAAGATAAATAATGATCTGTAGGTAAGAAGAACACTATCTGGTCAAATCCACACTTGCCAGGAATGCAGCCATGATCAATGACTTATTTTGAAGGGAAGGGGTGGTTGTTTTCGCTCAGCATCCACCAGATCAAGGCTGCTGTCCACCCAAACAACATCCCGATCACCGTGACCTGGGCGACAAACCATGAAGAGCTTTCTTTAACCAGATCCATAATCGGTCTAATGCCAATAGTCAACAGCAAGTAAGCCGCCAAGCCACCGATTACCGTGCACATCGCTGAGCGAACACCCCAACGAACACTGCCCCACCACTTATACCCAGCTATCCATGCCAAGAAGCCACCGGCAAAATTCAATAAGACCACCAAAAGCCAGTCTGTCAGACGAGGATAACCGGTCAAATTCGCAGAGGGATCGGGCGTGGGAGTTGGCATCAGGGTTGCCGTCGGTGTGAGCATCAAAGTTGGTGTCGCGGTGGGATTGGGAGTTTCTGTAGGCATGATCACCTGGGCCAAGCCCCCCTGCGTGTTCAGGATCAGCCTACCGGAGGTCATCGCCGGTTCGCTGATTGCCGTGACCTCGAAAATACCATCCCGTTCAATGCGATAATCGATCGTCGCCAAGCCATTCTGGGTGACTGTTTCTGGCTGTGAGATGATCAGATTTTCAGTGGACAAACGGATCGTGAACTTTACAACTGTGCCATCAGGCACCTGGTTTCCGTTGTGATCCACGATTGGTCCAGCCTGGATACGTACGTTTTCTCCCAATACAAATAGTGGAACCGGAGTCTCCACAGTCGGCACTTCTGTTGTTGCAGTTGCTTCGGGTTGGTCAGGGGTGATCAGCTTAATCTGGATAATCTGGCTGGGGCTGGGAGCAGTAATCATGCCTAATTGATAGTCGACAGCACTAATTGAGACCGGTGACGAACCGTTGGCAGTCGCTTCCCGCATCAGTACGCGTGCGGCGATATCCATGGCGCTCTGGGAATTATTGTAAAGGGCATAATACGCGCTGATGTTTGCCAGGTCAGTTGAGTCCAGATAATAGGGCACATCATAACTGAAAACAATCACATTCTTGTCTCTCAGGAGGTCAAGTCTTTCCGCGAGCAAACGCTTGAATGCCCCACTTTCAGGTAAAGCAGGATCTTCATTGAGCAGATTGATAACCACCCATTGCGAGCGGCGCAGGTTATCAACACGGTTTGGGTCTGCGGGCTCAGTTCGCTCATTAAGGATTTCGGTTAATTGGGTGAAGTCATATGAAAAGATGCGGTCACCGATTAATTGGTTCGTTCCGTTGGG
>DHUW01000041.1:3296-13518 GCA_002409365.1 Anaerolineaceae bacterium UBA5224
TTGCGTAGGCGTGTGTCGGTAAAAATTGTGATGTAATCGGATAATGAGGGCGGTTGTGAGACAGATGAGTTCAGAAATTCAGGGGAAGGCGCGAGTAACGTCACCGCTTCACGGTTAACTTTTAGCTCAAGTGTGCCAGCCTGCCCCAACACCGCCAGGCCTTCTTGAGGGGTTGCAACCGACTCGAGGTTGAAAGCGGGATAAAGCCTCATCTTCGCCTGTAGGATCCTTAAAACCGAGGTATCGACCCGCTGGGCAAAGACAACATCTTCCTGGTATTTCTGCCTGAAAAATTCTATCGTCTTAACAATTGTTTCTGCCTGGCTTAGTCCGTTAGGGTCTCTGAAATTATCGAGGAAAAGCATATCATTACCAGCCAAAAAGGCAGTCCGGGCGACAGTAAGAGGGTCAAACTTGTCTTCACCGCTGCTGAAAACCAGTTGTACTGCCGGGCTCCCCAGGCTATCGCTGATCGTCAATCCATCGTTTGATCGCCATGTTGCCAGCGGCTCAGGAGAAAGGAGTTGGGTAAGGGCGTTTTGGTCAAAATTGACCGGCATCGTGGTTGCCCGAATATTGCCCTGCAAGCCCTGGAAGCGGATTGCCGAAATCATCAATCCATCTACCTGACGTTGTGGGTTTTCATCGCCAACAACACTCATATAAGGTGCCAGTTCGATTTGTTTGAGCTGCTCGAGTGTTTTTTGGACAGTTGAAACCTCTTCGTTGGGCGAACGGTCTACGCTGCCTAATCCCGGAAAGTGCTGGGCGATCACGCTCATGCGACCCTGGCTGCCAACATGTACGCCTTCGATATAAGACTTGCCCATCTCGCCTACCCAGTATGGGTCCCCGCCAAAACTCTGCGTGCCAACATAAGATGCTGCCACCATGTCTTTGCTGTCGACCACATCAAGAGAAGGGCCCAAGAGGAGGTTCACGCCAAGGGCAGAGAGTTCCTGCCCGACCACTTTGCCAACTTCCTGCGCCAGCTCGGTTGACCAGGTTGCACCGATCGACATAGGTGAAGGGTATTCAGACAAACCGCTGAGCAGTTGCGGAGTACGGTTATTATCCTGGACCAGGTTCATACCGACATAGAGTGGTATGTAGTTTGTATTTGGATCGGCAGGAGCACCGGTATCCAGGGGATTGCTCTTTTGCCAGTTGATATTCTGAAGGGTTTGAATCAACTGCCAGGTATTGGTGCTGTCATCGACAAAGTTGTTATGATCGGCACGTAGAACCACCCCACCAACATGGTAGTTGTTGATCAGGTTGTAAATTGGACTATTTTCGAGGACCTCCGAGCCGTCGAAGGTGATCAAAAACAGTTGACCGACCTTCTCAGCCGGGGTCATACGAGCGAGCAGCGCCTCAGCCGTGTTGACTTCCTGTGCGTTGCCTGTCGTTATTGGCAAACCCAGGAGACCAAGAATGATAAAAGCGCAAAGCAAAATTCTCGCGACTTTTGCTATCATGCTGCTCCGATAATCTCACGGGCATGGGCAGGATCATTACATATGATCATGTCCACGCCAAATTCCTTCATTCTGAGCAAATCTTCATCTTTATCAACCGTCCAGACATTTACTTCTTTATTTTGAGCATGCTGATGATAGATCATTTTCGGGGTGACATCTTCAAAATAAGGATGCAAAGCATCATAATGGTAGCGCCTGTCCAGCCAAACGCTGTAAGGAAACCTGGAAAGCCTTGGTAACCTGAGCAAACCGCGCTTGATGGAAGGATCGAGCCTTTCTGCTTTGCGCAAATTGCGAGGAAGGAAGGATGAGAGAAGCACCGAGTCTTTCAATCTCATTTTTTGAATCAACGCGATCACTTTTTCAGTCAAATGATCAAAGGGGGTCGCGTAGTTTTTTAATTCAACATTGATCAGGAATTGACCGCCCAGTTCTTCAAAGACCTGCCCAAGCAGAGGCAGGGGCTCGCCTGCAAAACGAGCATTGAATTTGCTGCCAGCGTCGAGAATTTTCAACTGATTCCAGCGCATTTCACTTACTTTGCCCTGACCGTTCGTGGTGCGAGCAAGGCTCAGATCGTGGATAACCACCAGTTTTTCGTCAGCCGAAAGCATCACGTCCAACTCGATGCCATCGGCACCTAACTGTTTGGCGAGTCGAAATGCAGCCATTGTATTTTCGGGTGCAAGGGCTGAGGCACCCCGGTGAGCAATGATAAGGGGCTTGCTCTTTGTGACTTCTCCTGTCATGCTTTCAATTATAGCATCCTGTCATTCCTAATATTGTTGTTCTGCCATTTTGTCACTAGAGATTTTTCGTGTCATTGTACTCGGGAGGACATGCCAACTACTCCATACATGCTATAATTTCCTCGTACAAAAAGGAGATTTGTATGAGCAAACTCACTCATGTTATTAAACGCGATGGGAGCGTCGTTCCCTTCACCCCAGAACGTATCACCAACGCAATTTACCGCGCTGCGGTCGCCGTGGACGGGCGGGATAAGCAAAGAGCCGAAAACCTCTCCGCCCAGGTTGTGGCATTGCTCGAAGAAACAGTGCCAGAAGGCGAATATCCCAACATTGAAACTATCCAGGATATGGTCGAAAAGGTATTGATTGAAAACGGTCACGCGCGGGTTGCCAAGGCATATATCCTTTATCGTGATGAACGCGCACGCCAGCGGGCAAAACGCGGTGATTCCGACAAAACCCCATCCGGCAATATACCCTGGGCGAAATTATGGCAGGTGTTGGATTGGTCGGCTTCCCACGAGGTGCACACCTCGCTAAAATTGAACCAGCAAATCCGGGAAGGCAATCTTCACGAGATCGTTACCGCTGCCGAAGCCGCTTACAGCGAGGATGTTGAAAACGCCGCCAATATGATCCTTGAGCGTAAAAACGAGGTGCGTGTTGTCTTTATCGCCGGTCCGTCTTCCAGCGGCAAAACCACCACGACCATCAAGATCGGTGAACGCCTGGCAAGACAGGGATTCAAATTGATCACCCTCAATGTCGACCATTATTTCTTTGATCTCGCAAAACATCCAAAAGATGAATTTGGTGATTACGATTTTGAAACCCCGCAGGCACTAAATATGCCCTTGATCAACCAGAATTTGAGCGATTTGTTTGCCGGAAAAGAAGTGCGTATTCCCTATTACGATTTCAAAACCGGTACAAGCATCCCCGAGCACACCCCCATGCGTCTGAACAAGAACGAAATTATCCTGATCGATAGTCTGCATGGGCTTTACCCAAAGATGACAGAGGATATCCCGGCTGAATGGAAGTTCAAACTCTATATTGAACCACTGCTTCAATTAAAACTTAACAACGGCCGTTATGCCCGCTGGACGGATATCCGCCTGATGAGGCGCATGCTGAGGGATGCCTCTTATCGCGCCTATGACCCCACCCAGACGCTGCTGCACTGGCATTATGTGCGTTCCAGCGAACTGCGTCATATTATTCCCTATGTCAATACGGTTGACACGGTGGTCAACAGTGCCATGCCTTACGAATTGCCAATTTATAAGGCTAAACTGGGCGCAAATTTTGCCCAATGGGCGGACGAATATCGTGATGATCCCCTACGCAAAGATGCCTGGGAACGGGCAGACCGTGTCAATCGTATGTTCCAGGAAATTGATAGCGTTGAGGACGATACTTTTGTGCCTGAAGACTCTGTAATCCGTGAATTTATTGGCGGTGGAGCCTACAAGTACTAATCTTTGGACCCAATTAAAAAGGACGCCGCGGCGCCCTTTTTAATTAATAGGATTTTAGAAACAGGGGGCAGAGAACTCTTCTACGCCAGCCGGAATTGTGTTAACCGAGTAATACCAGCCACAGTCATCATAACAGCTCGCTCCTACATAACATCCAGCAGCATCCTTACGGTATTCCATTTCGCAGCTCAGATTTTTACCCGGTTCAGCACATGCAGTCGTTCTCCAGGTAACATTCGCTTCAGTGAACTTAGCTCGCGGCCAAATAAGCCCGCCGGCTGTACTTTGGGTTGGGCCAACGGTAACAGTGATTATCGGAGCCAAAACCTTCGCAGGTCGAGTCGTGGGGGTTGCAGTTAGTGTGGCGGTTGCGGTCGGCGTGGGAGAATCGGTAGCTGTGGGCAGAGGTGTACTGGTTTTTACAAGCACAGCAGGGTTTGGATTGGTCGGCTGGATTTGAGCAGAGGTTGAGCAGGCACTCAAAATCAGCATCAAAGTAACAAAGATAATGAATTTCTTCATAAAGATATAACCCTTCTTTTCTATGGGTACTCAATTTTACCTTAAATAATTTGTCCTATTCAGCAACCGTTGGTTCTACACAAAGACATTAGCAGTAACTGTTTCGAGGAAAAACCTTTATAATGCTCCTATGTTCCGCAATCCAAAAAATCCTAATCGTCCTGCTGGTAACTATATCCTGGGCTTGAATATCGACAGTGACGAGGTTTTGCTTGTCTATGGCAGCCCCAGCGGAACAATCAGCGAGAAACTTTCTTTCCCCACCCCCCGCCAGGAAGGTTTTCAATCGCTTATATCCGAAATCAGCAGCAACGCTGACCGGCTGCTCATGATCACCCAGGCACAACGCCTGCCGCTGCCGGATGTGGTCTCTGTGTCAGTCTGTGGAAATTATGATCCAAAAACGAACATCCTCACTTCTTCTGCAGATTTCCCCCAATGGAAGTCGGAATCCTTGCGATCACAGTTGGGACTGCGTTTCAACCTGCCTGTTTATGTTGACAGCAAAGCCAATGCAGGGCTTTCAGCCGAGCTTTTATTCGGCTCGATCTCCGACCAGGAGCAGAGCGTTTATGTGAGTTTTAAACCCCGTATAAGGGTAGCTATTTTTGCCAATGGAAAACCATATTCAAGCTCCGGTGGCTTTTCCGGAGCGATTGGAAACATTCGCCTGCAGGATTTTGCTTCGGATGGGCAATCTATTTACCTGAATGATGTTGCCAGCGCTGCTGGTCTGCTCAAACTCGCCCGATTGCGGCACCCCGCTCATTGGGATGATAACGCGATCGCGGATGACATTATTACCTGCGTGCTCACAGAAGATCCTTATGGCATTGAAGTGGTTGAAGAAGCTGCCAGGATATTTGGGGGGCAACTGTCACCACTTATTCACCTGCTGAGACCCGACAATTTGATTGTTGGTTATCCTTTCAATCTGCTTGGCGATCATTGGTTGCAGCCAATGTCAGAGGCAATTTCGAGTACAACAGAGTTAGGCAGCGGGCAATTGCCCTGCATTACTGAGTCTTCCCTCGGCTTGCGGCAACCTGAGTTGGAAGCTATTGCACCTGCAATAATCGCCTTACGATCCTGAAAAATCAATCTAACAATTCGCCAACATTTCGTTGATGCCATTTTTATATTCCTTTCCTATATTAAGAATAACGACATAGAGAAATGGAGGAAACTATGGCATATATGATTAGACGATCTCCTTATTGGAGAAACCAATACAACCTTGAAAGAGCAATGAACCGATTTTTCGACATGGATTCAGAGCAACTTCCATCTGGCTTCCCACTTGATGTTGTGGAAACTGATAAGGAATACACCGTGAAAGCCGATGTGGCTGGATTCGAACCTGACAAAATCGAAATTACTTATGACGATAACACTCTCTCGATTAAGGGTGAAGTCAAAGACGATAATGAGAATGCCGAAGAAGGCAAGTATCACATTCGAGAACGTAGTTATGGTTCCTTCTACCGTAGCATTACAATGCCCGGTGTAATTGATTCAGACAATATTACTGCAGACACTGAAAATGGTATCCTGGTAGTACATTTGCCCAAAAAACCGGAAACTCAACCGAAGAAGATCAACGTTGCTTCGAAAAAGGTAATTGAGAGTAAGTAGCAACAATTTTTGAAAAACACCCCGCTGGCTCCAGTGGGGTGTTCGTTTTTTACCGGGGTTGATCGCTCATCTTGCAGTATGATGTCTTCGATATTCGTCCAAATCTACTATAATATAGACATTTGAAAAAAGGAGGAACAATGAAGACTAAAAAGTACCTCGTAAAACCTGGTGATAAAGTCAAAATTAGCGATTTCGACCCCAACGATTCCAGCGAATTCGATGGCAATAAGAAAGATGGCAAAGAAGCCTTATTGAAATTGAACGTAGAGTTGGCAGGATTGCAGGAATTAATGTATGCCGAAGGGAAAAAACGTCTGCTGGTCATCCTGCAGGCGATGGATACTGCCGGCAAAGACGGCGTCATCAGCAAAGTCTTTGAGGGCGTTAATCCCCAGGGTGTGCGAGTCGCTCCTTTTAAAACTCCATCCCCCCTCGAACTTGCCCATGATTATCTCTGGCGAGTTCATTTTCAAACCCCCAAGAAAGGCGAAATCGTCATCTTCAACCGTTCCCAATACGAAGATGTTCTGGCTGTACGCGTACTAAACCTGATGCCCGAAGAGGTATGGTCACGGCGTTACCATCACATTAATGAATTCGAGCGCATGCTTGTCGACGAAGGCACGGTCATTCTAAAATTCTTCCTGAACATCGATCCCGAAGAACAAGCCGGACGTTTTCTCGCCCGCATCGAAGAACCGGACAAAAACTGGAAGTTCAACCCTGGTGACCTCGCTGACCGCAAACTATGGGGCGATTACATGGCAGCCTACGAAGATGTTTTGAATAAAACCAGCACAGAATGGGCACCCTGGTATGTGATCCCCAGCAACAAAAAATGGTACCGAAACCTATTAGTCGCCACAATCGTGCGGGATACGCTGGTGAAAATGGACATGCAGTTCCCTGCCCCGCCAGAAGATATGGAAAAATACCACCAAACCGTGCTTGAAATGGTACAGTCTTACAAAGAAGAATAATTGAGAGACTTGGAAAACTCTGATCTGGATGCTGTTCTGGTTGGGCGGTTACGCAGAGAGTATCTTCTGCCCACCCAATCTTCGCCTTTCCTCAACCAAATGGGCGGAAACCTCAGTTATGCTGCTGCTTCCTATTTACTATGGGGAGGGAAACCGGGATTGGTCTCTCGCGTAAATAACAACTTTCCGACGGACTGGTTGGAGCAGTTGGAAAACTATGGTGCAGACATCACCGGTGTGCGCCGTGTGAACGAACCGATCGACGATCGCTTTTTCGTTACCTATAACGCTGAGATGCAGCCCAAGTTCGACAATCCGATCTCCTGGTTTGCTGAAAGAGGCTTGCCTTTTCCGCAGGAACTGCTTGGTTATATTCCCACCATTCCCCTTTATTGCAGCAAAAGCGACTATCGCCCGGACAGCATCCGGGTTACCGATATCCCCCAATACTTCTTGGATGCACCTGCTGCCCACATTTGCCCGATTGATTTTATCTCCCATAAAATCTTGCCTTCCTTGCTCAAAGGCGGGATGATCTCGACTCTAACGATGCGCGCCTGTAACTGTTACATGGACCCGATCTTCTGGGAAGAGATTCGCCCGCTTATTGCAGACCTGACTGCATTTATGGTGACCGACATCCAGGCTCTCAAGCTTTTCCAGGGCAGGAGTGTGGACCTTTGGGAGATTGCCAAAATATTGGCTGGTTATGGACCCGAATATATCCTCGTCAATACCAAAGATGGCACTTTGATGTTGTACTCCCACTTCAAAGGAAAACGATGGGTCATCCCAGCCTATTCCACCAAGGCAGCAGACCCTACGGGAATGCTGGATGCCTTTGACGCTGGCTTCCTGGCTGGATACCGCAAGAACTATGATCCTATCCAGGGGGCTCTAAGCGGATTGGTCAGTGCTTCTTTTTGTGCTGAAGGGAGTGGGCCATTTTACCTGTTGGAATGCCTGCCCGGGTTAAAAGAAGCTCGCTTCAAGGTCTTAAGTCAACAGGTAATGGAGGTGTAGCTGTAGGCAAGGGGGTTGCAGTGGACATCTCGGGTTGGCTGATTGGGAAAAGTTCAATCTCGTAGAGCCACTTCCAAAGTTTTCCCGTCACGAATAGGCGATTATTCTCCTTGTCGTAGGCTATGCCATTCAAAACTTCACCCTTGTCTACCAGGTTTTCCTCTGGGCGCAGACCACGCATATCCAGCATGGTCTTAACCACGCCAGTTTCAGGGTCGATAATGGCAATTTGGTCTGAAAGATAAATGTTAGCGTAAATATCTCCGTTGACATATTCCAGTTCGTTCAAATATTGGATAGGAACGTCCTGCCAGGTAACCAGGGTCTCTTTATGTGAGAAGCCGCTGGCAGGATCAAACCAAAACAGCTTATTGCTGCCGTCAGAAAGGATCAGGGCAGTTCCATCACTGGTGAGGCCCCAACCTTCGGTACTATAAGAAAATTGCCCCACCGGTTCGAAGGATTGCAGGCCATAAATAAATGCCGTGCCTTCCTTCCAGGTGAGTAGATAGAGCAATCCATTCAACTCCATCAGTCCTTCGGCAAAGTATTGATCTTCCAGCTTGGTTTCCTGCAGCACTTCGCCACTCTCAGGTTCTACTTTACGCAGACTGCTTTCGCCGTATAAACCGCAACTCTCGTAGAAATACCCGTCCCGGTAGATCAAGCCCTGGGTATAACAACCCGGGTCGTGTGGGTAGCGGTTGATAACCTTGTAACCGCCATAATCGCCCAGTTCCATTGCCGTTGGAGTGCTCTCAATAGTCGCTTCTCCCGTGAAACTTTGGCAGCCAAAGGTTCCTAACAAGGCAATGATCGCAAGGACAACGAGCAAATGACTGGATAATTTCTTATTATTCATACCGGCTATTTTAGCTTAATTCGCCGACCCGGTATATCGGGTGATAAAATGATGCAAATACGACTGGAGGAATTATGACTGACGTTCTTGAACGCTTCTTGCGCTATATAAAAATTGACACCCAATCCGCTTATCATTCCGAAACCTTCCCCAGCACGCTCAAACAGCTGGATCTTGCCCGCCTGTTGGCGGATGAACTGCGCGAATTGAACTTGCAGGATGTTAAACTGGATGACTATGGTTACGTCACTGCAACCCTGCCCTCCAACGTGAACCACCCCACCCCTACCATTGGTTTCATCGCTCATATGGATACCAGTCCGTCAGCCTCGGGTAAGAATGTTAAACCCCGCCTGGTTGAAAATTACGATGGCTGTGATATTGTCTTGAACGAAGAACAAAACATCATGCTCAGCCCCACCCAATACCCGGATTTGAGCAAACAAATCGGCAAAACTCTGGTGGTAACCGATGGCACTACACTGCTCGGCGCAGACGATAAAGCCGGGGTTGCTGCAATTATGAGCGCCATGGCTGCATTGATTTCGAATCCTGAGATCCCCCATGGCACTATCAAGGTTGGCTTCACCCCCGATGAAGAGGTCGGGGCAGGTGTGGACCACTTTGATGTTTCCGCTTTTGGCGCCGATTTTGCCTTCACCATGGATGGCGGTCCGGTTGGTGAGTTGGCGTATGAAAATTTTAACGCTGCTGGAGCAGAGATCTTCATCCATGGCAAGAGCTTTCACCCTGGCGATGCCAAGGGCAAACTCGTCAATGCACTCCAGGTTGCCATCGATTTCCATAATCTGCTGCCAGTGTTCGATCGGCCGGAACATACCGAAAAGCGCGAAGGGTTCTTCCACCTGACCTCCTTGAGCGGTGAAGCAGAGCAGGCTCACATGGAATACATTATCCGTGATCACAGCAGGGAGTCGTTTGAGGCAAAGAAAGCACTGATGAGTCAGGCTGCTGAATATATTAATAAACGCTATGGTGCTGGCACACTTGATCTGCGTCTGAGGGACCAGTATTACAACATGCTCGAAAAGGTAGCCCCCCACCCTGAGATACTCGATCTGGCTCGTAATGCCTACCGTGTGATCGGCGTGGAGCCAATGGAAGTCGCTGTGCGTGGTGGAACCGATGGCAGTCGCCTCTCTTTTATGGGCTTGCCAACCCCCAACCTTTTCACTGGTGGCTATAACTATCACGGACGTTTTGAATATCTGTCTACGGAAGAACTTCAACTAGCCAGCCAGGTCATTGTCGAAATTGCGCGCCTGGCAGCATAGAATCGTAAGCCGATTTGCAGGGAATAGCCTGCTAATCTAACGTAGAGGAAGGGGTTAAGCCCCTTCCTCTACTTTTTAATAAATTCCTGTAAATAATCAGCTATCTTACATAGATATCGCAATTCACTATTTAGCAGCTTATGATTAATTTATCGAAAAGTACTTGACTTGACGTACTACGTCTG
>DHUW01000041.1:13746-15029 GCA_002409365.1 Anaerolineaceae bacterium UBA5224
CACTCAGGGGATACACCGATATGATCATCATATCGATTCTACTGGATGAACCTAATTATGGTTACGAAGTTTCCAGGAGAATACGCACAATTACAAACGATAAATTTGTCATGAAAGAAACTACACTTTACTCCGCTTTCAACCGGATGGAAAAGAATGGGTGGATCACCTCGTTCTTTGGCACTGAAACCAGCGGAAATCGTCGCACCTACTATCAGTTGACCGATGAAGGCAGAGCCTTCTACCAGGACAAGGTTGAGGAGTGGGAATTAACTAAAGAAATTGTCGATAAATTCGTTCGAAAATAGGAGAAAAATGGACGTAATTAAATCTTATCTTGAAAATATGTTTCTTCATCTGCCCAAGTCTCCTGAAGTGATGCGGGCAAAAGATGAGCTATCCCAGATGATGGAAGACAAATACAACCAGCTGCGCAGTGAAGGTCGCACTGACAATGAAGCTGTCGGTCAGGTTATTGCTGAATTTGGCAACCTGGAAGAACTCGCTGCCGACCTGGGTATCAGCAACGAGGTCAATGCCCTCGATTCAAACGAACCCGAACAGATCAGTATGGCTGATCAGGATGTGGAACGTTACTTTGCCGTCTCCCGTGAATCGGGCAGGCAAATTGCCGGAGGTGTGGCGTTAATTCTACTAGGCGTGAGTGGCCTTATTCTCTTGCAGACATTCGCAGACATCGGGCTTATTTACGAAAAAATTGCCCAGGCTATTGGTGTGGGCGGGTTGCTGCTGCTTATCGCTGTTGCTGTCTATATGTTCATCATGGCAGGGATCAGGATTGATCGTTATGAAAACCTGGAGACTAAATTTGTCAATATTGACCCCTATCTGCGGAATCGCATCAAGCTCCAAAAGGACGAGTACATCCCCGTCTTTGGTCGCACAATAGCTGCCGGTGTCTTTTTGATCCTGCTCGGAGTGATTGCGCTGGTAACAGTTGCTATTCTGGACTTCGCTGAGGATTTTGTGCCCCAACTTTTAGTCGTGGGATTACTGCTCCTGATCGCCATTGCTGTGGGCATGTTCATCATGAGCGGTATGAGAATGGGCGTATACGACAAGTTGCTTAATGAGGGAGACTATACCAGGCGGAAAAAGGAAGAGGCAAATTTCATGCAGCCTTTTGCAGGACTGTACTGGATGCTGGTGCTGGGTGGTTACCTTGCATGGAGCTTTATTGGTAATGCCTGGGCAATATCCTGGATCGTTTGGCCCATTTCCGGCGTGCTCTTTGCAGCAATTTCAAACATTGCCTCCATGTC
>DHUW01000041.1:15271-17734 GCA_002409365.1 Anaerolineaceae bacterium UBA5224
GCTATCCGTTTTTTATTTGCTGATCAACAATTATCCGCAACAACTGCCGCAATCACTATCGCCGCAATCACCGGAAGAGCAGCTTGAACAGCCATCAGCATAATGCAGATGACCATGTTCAATTTCTTCCGTGGTCGCCGGGCGGATCGAGAGGATACTCACCTGAAATTCCAGGTCTTTGCCAGCCATGGGGTGGTTCAGGTCAAGTTCCACGGTGTCTTCAGCAATGGCAGTAGCCACAGCCTGGAAGACCTGACCAGATCCATCACGCAGGTTCATAGGCTCGCCAAGGCGGATCTCAAAGTCCTCCGGGAAAGAATTCCGGTTTACTGTGATGACCATATTGGGGTCAAATTCTCCGTAAGCATCCTTCGCTGCAACCAGTACATGTTTTCGGTCACCCACGTTCATACCAGTGAGTTCACTTTCGAGTCCGGGAATGATATTTCCATGCCCGTGCAGATATTCCAACAAGTTTGATTCCAGCTCCTGACCATCAACGTTCAGGTTATATGCAAATTGTACGACAGCGTCGTTTTGAATAGTTTCCATTCGTAGTTCTCTTTCTGCTCAATTTGTTATTAGCCTTGCGATTATAACAGAAGCAAAACCATAAAAAAACCAAAAACTGCCCCTGTGGGGTTTTCTAACAAAAATTGTACAAATTGGTCTTGTCTGTAGAAAATCCCGTTATAATCACAATCTAATTGAAAACATTTTTCAATAAGGAAAAAATGGACTATAAAGCAATTCTCTCTCAAAAGGGTCACCGACTCTCTGAACCGCGTAAGCAGGTCATTGAGTTGTTGCAGCAATCCAAGGTTGCCCTGACTCCTCAACAAATTCACCAAGCTTTGCAGCAAAAAAACTGCAAGTTGGGTCTCGTCAGTGTTTACCGTACACTTGAACTTCTCACCGAACTTGGTTTGGTGACGGTGGTCTATGATCCGCAGCTCAATCCGGGTTACATGCTGAGCACGCTTGGACATCATCACCACATCGTCTGCCAGGGATGCCACAAAGCTTTTGAATTCGCCGGTTCAAACGACATCGACCAGTTGATCAAGCGCGTTGAAAAGGAAACTTCCTTCCAGGTGAGCGACCACCTTCTGCAGCTCTTCGGACTTTGTCCCGATTGCCAACAAAAAGCCACAGGAGGCGGATTTTGAAAAAACTGATCCCCTTGATCTTGATACTCTCTTTTTTGCTGGGTGCCTGTGCCAGCCCAACTCCCATCAAATCCAATACAGCAGAGAGTGATGTTTTAAAAGTTACTACGAGTGTCGCTTCAATCCAATGGCTGGTGGATCAAATTGGCGGCGAGCATGTCCAGACCCAGTCACTAACCACCAGCGGCGATGACCCTCATACTTATGAACCTACTCCGGCACAAATGATTGCCATGGCTCAATCTGACCTTTACCTTACCGCGGGAGTCGAATTTGAATCCGTATGGGTTCCCAAATTCAAAGACTCCAATAGTTCTCTGAAGGTTGTTGATGTCTCAGCAGGCATCAACCGCATCCCTATTGCAGATCCTCTTCACTTTAATGCAGATCAACAAGGAGAACTCGATCCACATGTTTGGCTTGCTCCCAGGAATATGAAGGTGATTGCACAAAATGTAGTCGAAGCCCTGAAAGGCATTGACCCCAAAAACAGCACAACTTACCAGAGCAATTTGGAAAATGTTCTCACGAAAATAGACGATATCGACAGCCAGTTAAGCGAGATGCTTTCGAAGACCAAGCGGAATGAATTTCTGATCATCCATCCATCCTTGGGTTATTTTGCAGAAGCCTATGGGCTTCAGATGATCCCGGTTGAAGTTAATGGTCAGGAACCCAGTCCGACCGAACTTGCCAAAATCCTGGCGCTCTCGCAAAAATATACGATCAACACTCTTTTTACACAAACCGGTACCAACCCACTCAACGTAGAAGTTATGGCACAGCAAACTGGCATTCAAAAGATCGTCGAAATCGACCCTTTGGCTTATGACTGGGTTGCCAACATGCTTTTCATCGGGAAAAGCATGCAAGCGGCGCTCAATTGAGGAAAAATGGATAGACAACCAGTTATTTCAATCAAGGACCTTTGGGCAGGCTACGAAGCTGACACCGTATTGGAAGATGTCAACTTTGAGATGTTTCAGGATGACTTTGTCGGTCTCATCGGACCGAACGGTGGCGGCAAAACCACGCTGATCCGCGTGATCCTCGGACTGCTCAAACCAGACAAAGGCACGATCAGCGTGATGGGTCAACACCCTGCCCGAGGCAGAAAGCACATCGGCTACGTCTCCCAATTCCAGGTAGAAGACAAACACTTCCCCATCAGCGTTTGGGATGTGGTGGCTATGGGGCGGCTGCAACCTAACCTGGGACATAATTTTCGTCTTGCACCTCATGATAGAGAAGCAATCGAGACCGCGCTTGAAGAAACCAGTATGGCGGAATTTCG
>DHUW01000041.1:18038-24242 GCA_002409365.1 Anaerolineaceae bacterium UBA5224
AACCAACTTTATGAGCTGCTGTCTAAACTGAATGACCATATCGCCATCCTGCTCATTTCCCATGACCTAACCGCCGTATCAACTTATGTGAAGACCGTGGGCTGTGTTAACCGTCGCCTGGTCTACCAGGGAAATAAAGATCTCACCGATGAAATGATCGAATTAGGCTATGGCTGCCCGGTCGATCTGATCGCGCATGGCGTTCCCCACCGAGTTTTGCCGGGTCATCAACACGAGGACCATCATGATTGAACAACTCAGCACTATTTTCTCCTATGAGTTTATGCGCAACGCGCTGATCGCCAGCTTTTGGATCAGTCTTGCTACAGGTGTCATCGGTTCGCTGGTGGTGCTCAATCGGATCGTCTCCCTCAGCGGTGGCATTGCCCATGCTGCCTACGGGGGCGTAGGTATTGCTTACTATTTCGGTCAGGATCCCATGATCGGCGCGATGCTTTTCAGTATTACTTCCGCCCTGATTATGGGCGTGGCTCAACGAAAAACGAAATCGGGTGCTGACACCCTGATTGGGGTGATGTGGTCGATTGGTATGGCAATCGGCATCATTTTTATCTCGCTCACTCCCGGTTACAAAGCCAACCTGATGAGTTACCTTTTTGGCAGCATTTTGGCCGTCTCGGGCAGTGACCTGCGCCTGATGGCACTGATCGCTTTCCTTGTGCTCGGTTTTGTCTTTTTTACTTACCGCAGCTTGCTGGCGATCTCCTATGACGAGACTTTCAGCACCGTCCGCGATGTGCCAGTCACCCTGCTCTACCTGACCATGCTGGTCCTGGTCGGTCTGACAGTGGTCGTAGCCATGCGCATGGTTGGGTTGATTTTAGTGATCGCACTGCTTTCCATTCCACCGGCGATCAGTCTGAACCATTTCAAGGACGTCCGCGCGATCATGCTAAGTTCGGTTGTGCTCAGCTTCCTCTTTTGTTTTCTTGGTTTGGTCATCTCATTCCAAACCAACCTCCAGGCTGGTCCGGTCATCATTCTGCTGGCTTCTGGTGCTTTTCTGGTTTCCAGCCTGATACGGCGATTGCACTTTTCAAAAAGATAGTGACAATTGTCACTTCTATGAACTTAATAAAAACCTTTATTGTGTTAAGGTGTTGTTAAATCCATAGAGTACAATTAAAAAGATGGGATTGAAGGAATTTATTCAGGATTCAGCGGCTATCAAGGCTGGCTTATGGTTCGGGAAGACTTTTTCTCTCCCTGCACTTCGGCGCATGGCGAGGGTTGTTGGCAAGGCCATTGCTTCGCGCCAATCCAGCGGTATAGTTCGCAATATTAAAGCCAATCAATGGGTGGTGAGCGGCGAAACCATGAATAAAGAAGAGCTCCAGCAACAAACCATTCGGGTTACCACCTCCCAAATCATCTCATTAGCCGAATATTTCTATTATTACCAACATCCTGAAGAAGGAAAGGGGCTGATCAGGCTGACCCCTGAAGCAGAACGCACCTTCAGCGATATTCGCGAACAGAAAGTACCCACCTTTATTCTCGGTCCCCACATCGGGAACTACGATTTTTTTATGATGGCGCTGAGCTGGGTCAAAGTACCCCTCTTCGTACTTGCCTATCCCCACCCCACCAATGCCTACAAGGAGCAAAACAAACTCCGCGCATCAGTTGGGTTGGACATTCATCCGATTTCTTTTTCTTCATTTCGGCTTGCCAAGCAAGCGCTTAAAGAGGGTAAAGCCCTGGCTACGGGTATCGATCGTCCCCTGGACAATCCAGAAGACGCCAAGTACAAACCGGTCTTTTTTGGTCATCCCGCTGCGATCCCCATCTTTTACACACGTCTTTGCCTCGAGACCGGGGCAATCGCGCGCGTGGCTTGTGGTACCCGTCAACCAGACGGCACCTTCACCATCGATTGTTCTGAACCGATCATAATGGAAGCCCGCCCTGACCTGATGGAAGAAAATTTGCTTAATGCCGAAAAGGTTTTGAAGCCAACAGAAGAATTTATTCGTAAATATTCGACGGACTGGGCTATGTTTTACCCAGTCTGGCCGGAAGTTTTTCCTTTAATTGAACATCTACTATAAGAGGTTTTATGACAAACGAAAATGATGGGGCAAAAAACGATAAAAGGACAAATGATATTCTGCTGGGTCCGTTAGAACGCCCAGCACTTCAATTCTTCGCCAGGAATATGCCAGCATGGGTCAATTCTGATATGCTGACGGTGTTTGGCTTGTTCGGGGCATTTGTGACTGGCTTTTCCTATGCCATGGTCGGCAGAGGCGAGATCAAAGGTAACCCCTGGTTGTGGGTAGCCAGCCTGGGCTTTTTCATCAACTGGTTTGGTGACAGCCTCGATGGCTCTCTGGCACGTTACCGCCACCACGAACGCCCAAATTTTGGCTATTATGTCGACCATGCCATTGATGGTATCACCTCTCTGATCATCTTCGCAGGTGTCGGTCTTTCAGGCATTGCCCGCTTTGATATCGCAATGCTGGCACTCTCTTGTTGGCTGCTTCTGATGATCCAGGTTTATCTGAAAACCCATGTAACTGGAACCTTCGAGATGACCAGCATTGGGATCGGTCCAACCGAGGTGCGTTTGTTTGTAGTCATCCTCAATACGGTGTTGTATTTCACCGGCATCGGCGGGTATATCTGGACCCTCACTATCAAAGGCGAACCTTATGGTCTGACGATTGGCAGCATCATTGTCTTTGTTCTGGCGATCGCATTCCTGGGCTATTACATCTATCAGGTTCTGCGCACGGCGATCACCCTTTCAGCGCAAGATGAGGCTCGTTTGGTCAAAAGGCAGGCAAAAGCAGCCCGTAAAGCAGAGAAAGCCGAACGAAAAGCTGAAAAGAAAGCCCGCAAGGAACAGAAAACCCAAGCTGTAGACACAACATCAACGTCAACCAAAGAAGACGTCACGACGCCAACTGTATAATTTTTGGCTGCATAACAAAAAACCGGGTTCACTTACTGAACCCGGTTTTTTTGAGCTGTCGGGATTCGGCAAGAGACTACGATATAATCAATCTTGCTTAATCAACAGCAGGAGTTTGAAATGCAATTAGGAATCATAGGTCTACCTCAATCTGGCAAAACCACCGTTTACAATGCGCTGACCGGTGCAGATATTGCCGCCGAAATGTCTGCGGGACACCTTGAAGTGCACACTGCCGTCGTGGACGTGCCTGACCCACGCGTTGATAAACTGATAGAAATGTTCAAACCCAAGAAGATCGTACGCGCAAAAGTGACCTATGCCGATATCGCAGGGCTGGATGGCACTGCCGGTCGTGCTGGTTTGCCTGGCGTAATGATCAACCAATTGGCACAAATGGATGGTTTTTTACACGTTGTTCGCCAGTTTGAAAACGCCAGCGTACCCCACCTTGCTGAAAAAATTGACCCGATTCGTGATATCCAGACCATGGATACTGACTTCATCCTGAACGATTTGGTGATGGTGGAGCGCAGGCTCGAAAAATTGCGCGAGGAACATCGCAGGGGCGTCTCCCGTCCACGCGATGTAATTCAGGCTGAAATCGACCTGTTCGAACGGCTTCAGGCAATCCTGAATTCCGAAAAACCGCTTCGACACTATGACTTCACCCCTGAAGAAGACAAGATCGTTGCCAGTTTCGGTTTCCTCAGCCGAAAGCCGCAGATCATCGTCTTCAACCAATCCGAAGATCAGGAACCAATTGACTATATCAGCTCTCATCCCCATACCTCAGTCGTAAGTCTGCCGGCGAAACTGGAGATGGACATCATGGCGCTGGACCCGGAAGATGCCGAAATGTTCATGGAAGAGTATGGCGTGACCGAATTGGGCATGTCACGGCTGATCAAGGTCTCTTACGACCTGCTCAACGTCCACAGTTTTTTCACTGCCGGAGAAAAGGAAGTGCACGTCTGGACATTGCGCAAGGGCAGCAACGCCCGTGAAGCCGCCGGCACCATTCATTCGGATATGGAAAAGGGCTTCATCCGTGCTGAAGTGGTCTCCTTTGACGATTTGGTTACCTTTGGCAGCACCGCCGAAGCCCGCAATCATGGTCGATTGAGGGTGGAAGGTAAAAACTACATCATCGAAGACGGTGACATCATCGAGATTCGGTTCAACATCTAACTTAGCGAAAGATTTTCGGTGGGGGAGGGGCTCTATTGCCCTCGTAAGGGTGACCCCTTCTGCATATTAAACCTTACAAAGGACAGACGGAAACTAGCCACACCTTATTGGTACGGAACGCCCAGTGGTCGTTCCCTACGACTCCAGCAGCCGGCGAAAATCGCCGAAGTCAACCCGGGAGGTCAAATCGAGGCTGATGGGTGTGACCGATACCAGGTGATCTATCAACACAGTCTTCAAATCACTGTCACTCTCGACAGTTTCCGCATTAACCCGGCCTTCATATCCGATCTTCTCAAGCCCTGTTTCGGGGTCAACTTCTGAAGTTACTTCAAAATAACGCTGTCGCGACTGGCGTGTGATTACCCAGGGAGTTTGAGGGGTGGCGGCAGCCGGCACATCCACCTTGAGCACATCCACATCAAAGGGCATTTCCAGTTTCAAAAGCTTTTCGGCAAAAAACCTGGTAAACCAGGCTGCAGTGCTGAAATCTACCTTATCCGAGAGAGCAAAATGTTCGCTAACTGGGGTCTGCAGTGAAATCGCGAGGGCTGGGTAACCAAAAGAGGCAGCTTCAAGGGCAGCGCCAACAGTTCCGCTGATGGTGACACCGGAGGCAACGTTTTCGCCATAATTGATACCAGAAACAACCAGGTCAGGTTTGATATCTGCCATGACATTTAACAATCCGTGCAAAACAGCCTGGGCTGGCGAGCCGCCAAATCCATACACATCCCAGACCTGTCCGTTGACCACCAACTGCTGGGTTTCTCTCGTTCCATCTGAGTAGCTGGGCAAAGCCCGCCCCATTGAAGTTTGCTGCACCCGCGGAGCTACCACGTGCACATAACCAAGAGCTGAGAGTGCTTCTGCTGCAGCCCAAAGACCGGGGGATTTGATGCTGTCATCGTTAGTTAATAATATTTGAGGGCGTTTATTTTCTGTCATAACCAGATTTTACTCGATGAAAGCAGGTTGAGTGTTAGTTGTGTTCACCTCAATTATAATTACGCCATGATAAAACTCCTGCACTTTGCCGATGCGCACATCGATATGACCAATTTTGGCTCGCATGACCCTGAGACCGGTCTGCCGGAGCGTGTGATGGACTTTTTACGCAGTCTTGATGTTATCGTTCAGACTGCCATTGATGAAAAAGTGGACCTGGTGATTTTTGCTGGCGACGCGTACAAAGATCGTTCTCCAGCACCCACTTTTCAGCGCGAATGGGGGCGCCGCCTGATGCGTCTTTCAAAGGCTGGCATCGCGACCATTTTGCTAACTGGAAACCACGATATTTCCCCTTCACAGCGTAAAGCGCACTCCATGCAGGAGTTCGACACGCTCTCACCCGAGCATATTCAAGTGATCAGCAACCTGCGCTTGCTCACTCCAGATGACCTGGAAGGCTTGCCAGTCCAGGTTTTGGCAATTCCCTGGATCACCCGGGCAGGCGTAATGCTGGCGGTCACAACGGATGAATCGGAGGAGGAAGATCCCCTGCGTTTCATCGAAAACAGCGTTTCAAATTTCATCAGCCTGGCACTGGAAGAGACTGATCCTGCTTTGCCAATCATCCTGACCGCACATGCTTCGGTGGCGGGGGCAAAGTTGGGTAACGAGCAGGAAATAAAGATCGGCAGGGATGTGGTTTTACCATTGGGTTTGGTTCGCAACCCGCGCTTTGATTATGTTGCCCTGGGTCATATCCATCGCTACCAGGATCTGAATCTGGGTAATCATCCGCCGGTGATCTATCCGGGTTCAATCGAACGGGTTGATTTTGGGGAAGTGAACGAAGAAAAAGGCTTCATAATTGCTCAAGTCGAGAAGGGGCACACCACCTATGAATGGAGGAAACTGCCCATCCGTAAATTTATTGATCGCAGCATTACCCTGACTGATGAACTGAACGTCAATGACAAACTGATCGCTGCCATGCCATCCCAGGAGGAACTTAAGAATGCCATCGTACGGCTGAAGGTCACCTATCCGGAAGGCTATGAAGTCTTGATCGATGAAGGACGCTTGCACACTTATGCCAGAGAGGCATTTGAATTCAAGTTATACAA
>DHUW01000041.1:24473-25808 GCA_002409365.1 Anaerolineaceae bacterium UBA5224
CCTCTTGAGTTACTGGATTGGTTTTGGAAAGAAAAGCACGAGAATGAGGACGAGCGGGAACGCCTGCAGAACCTCGCCCAGAACCTGATCAGCCAGGTCATCAACGGAGATGAGTAGATAATGACGATAACGATTGAAGAAGCAAAATCCTGGTATCAGGATGCAGACGAAGTTCATAGTTTTGAGCACGTTTTGCGTGTCAAGAAGATGGCTGAGCGCATCGGCAAGGCGGAAGGAGCCGACCTGGAGATCATCGAAGCCGCTGCGTATTTGCACGATTCACGCGGTGCCAGTCCGGAAGGAACTGACGGTGCCCGGAAAGAGCATCATATCGCCTCAGCTGAGTTTGCCGGTGAGGTGTTGGCAGAAAAAGGCTGGCCGCAGGAGCGCATAGAGGCTGTGCAGCACTGCATCCGCGCCCATCGATATCGTCATAACGGCGAGCGCCCCGAGACCCTGGAAGCAAAATGCCTTTTTGATGCCGATAAACTGGATGTTTTGGGGGCGGTTGGAGCAGCCCGAACCATCGCTTATGCCGTCCTGGCTGGACAGCCTGTCTTGAGCGAGCCCTCTCAACAATTTCTGGAAACAGGCAAAAATGAGCCGGGAGAACCCCACAGCTCGTACCATGAATACCTTTTCAAACTCAGAAAGGTTAAAGATAAGCTTTTTACGAAAACAGGTAAAACCATCGCCGCAGATCGCGATGCATTTTTGTCTGAATTTTACGAACGTCTGCTCGCGGAATATCTCGGCGAACGCTAGGCTGTTTGGTTATTTCGTAGCGCAGGCGATACAAGGGTCGAAGGCGCGCACAACCCTGCCGACCGCCCTCTCCAGTTCACTATTTATGCCCTCCGCACTGACATAACGCTTGGCAACAACCATTAATGCCCGGCGGATCGCCAGCATATTGTGCACAGTCGGAATAATGAAATTTGCGTTTTTGATCAGACCATCCTCGACTTGATAATGATGAATCAGTGGTCCGCGTGGCGCTTCAACCAACCCATAACCCACACCGTCACGCGGAGTGTAGCCGACCTCAGTTTCGCCGTGTTCCAGATCCTTCTCCAGCATCTGGCGGGATTTTTCGAGCGCATAGACCAATTCAATTCCACGACACAGGTCAAAGAACATGATGGCATGAGCGGGTCTGCCAAAGGTTTCAACAAACCGCTTCAAGAAAGTGTCGGCTTTGGGCGTGCCCATCGAATTTGCCAGGTTGATGCGTGCCAGGCTGTTGGCGCGCATGATCTCCCCCTGGAAGCTGCTTGAGCTGGCATAAGAATAATCGCTATCTTCTATCTGGAGATACGATTCAAATTCATGCGG
>DHUW01000041.1:26054-28348 GCA_002409365.1 Anaerolineaceae bacterium UBA5224
GTGGAGGCCAGGTAATAGGTGGGTGCGTCATCGCCCCACGACCCGATCCGGTCTCCCATTTCCATGGACATTTCCCAATATATATCAACCAATTCCTGTGCAACTGGCAGAAGGCTATCAATTGTTTTGATCATTGCATCGGCCTTTTCACGGGGAATCCCGCTGGTAACACCGCCAATCGTGGTTTTGATCGGATGAATGAATTGACCACCTGCCAGGGTGATCATGTCGGTACCGATCTTGCGTATGCGTAACGCTGCCTGTGCAATCGAAAATTGACGCTCTTTTTCCTTCTGGGGTTCTGCGACCTCAAAAATCGAGGCGGCGTTGATGCGGTCGGGCATGGTGAAAATGAAAAGTGAGGTTGCTTGGTTTTGGATCAATTGACCGAGCAGAAGCACCTCGCGGATCTCTTCAGCCAGCGGAGGCGGGGTGACCCCAAATACATCTTCCAGCGCTTTGACTGAAGCCACCTGGTGGGCAGTTGAACACACACCACAGATACGCGGTACGACCACCGTGATTTGTTCGGCGGGTATACCCTGGACATAATAGCTGAAACCACGCATCTCCATTGCCTGGAAATCTGTGCGAAAGACTTCGTCATCGTGGATATCGATCACGACCCGGGCATGGCCTTCAATTCGACTGAGTGGGTAAGTTATGGTTGTCATCAGATCATCTTTTCTTTCGTCCGTAATGGGAGCGAATCATCCTGTGTGTAATCTGTGAACTGGTCGAGGAAGAGTGACAGCCAGGGAGATTCCAGGACAGCATTAATTTCTCCTTCGGGAATATCAGTCATGCGCGTAAAAACACGGCGCAAGTTATCGAGCACAAACTCAGGCTCTTTGTTCAGATAGGGGTTGGCTGGTCCGCGACAGCCAACACAGGGATGCCCCGGGCGGGTGCAAAGCGCACCGCAGCCACCTCGTGTGGAAGTGCCAACACATACATAGCCCTGGTTGACCAGGCAGATGTCAGGTAAGACCACTCCACTGCGCATTCCGGTAATTGAAGTTGGGCGCATATCCTGCAGCTTCTGGCGACCACATTCCTGGCAAACAATCGAAGCGATTTTCGCATTTTCTGAATTAGTCAGGGCGGTCATAAACAGTTGCGGTGTTGGTGGGCATCCTGGTAAATAGATATCGACAGGTACAAAACGATCGATCGGGTAGGCATGCGGCAGCATGTCGGGCAGGCGCAGTCGATGTGATGAAAGCATGTAGGTATCCCGCGCAGGGTGCGTTTCACTGACTTGAGCTACCCCGCCAGATAAAGCGCAGGTACCGACAGCGATCACTTTTTTGGCGCGCGATGCCCCTTTGGCAAGGTTGTGAATATCTTCATCAGTTCGCACGCCCCCGGTCACGAGCAATACTTCCACATCTTCCGGGATTTTGTGCGACGAAACGACCAGCGGCATATAAACCAGGTCGAAGTCTTCGATCCATTCCTGTGCGTTCAATAATGATACTTCGCAGCCTGAACACCCAGAAAGCTGCAGAACGGCAAATTTTGGTAATTCTTTTTTTTGTTCCATAAAACTCCATTCCACAGAAATACGGGATTTATCCACTAATTATAGTGGATTTTTCCACAGTCTTTCCTGCCTTATCCCACAGCTTATCCACAACACCTGCGCCTAGTACAAGCAGGTTCTTTGCAAATGCTGTCATCCATCCTTATTCAATGACTCAAAACCAATTAGTGAAAAAAATTCGATAGTAACAAATTATTTGAAGTGGGCCTGCAGCTGCACTCAAAAGGACCACATATGCGATTGCTGCTATCTGTAATGCTTTTGGGCGTAACGATTCCAGCACATATGCGATCAGGATCAGAAAACAGCTGATCACAGGAAAGATATATCTGCCCTGAATGGCGAAACCCTTGAAGGCATAAGATAGTTGCATATCGTAATTGTAGACAAAAAGGGTCAGTGTATATGCCAACGCAATTACCGCAAGCAATAACACCTCTTTTGAGGGTTTACGGACGGAACCAAACCCAGCCACAATAAGCCCTATGATAGTCACCCTGACCAAACCTTCGAGAGGGTTTAAATAGATTTTATGACCATGTACCCCTACATTCCTTGAGATCATTACCCGCGACCAATAACCAAAATAATACCTGACTGGGTCCGGGTATCCCGCAGTCACCGCTTCTCGAATGGTCATTTTTTCGTCCAATCCGTATTCCATTTTCCGTACGATAAAGTTGGAAGTAAGACATTGTGTTTCAGTTGCCAATTCCTCGCAGCCTGGAATAATTGTTTTGTAGACTAA
>DHUW01000041.1:28583-30272 GCA_002409365.1 Anaerolineaceae bacterium UBA5224
ATCGTTTTCCCTGTAGTACATGCCAAGATGGCTTTCTATGGATGAGGATTGTCAACCAGATAATCATCAAAATACCAATGAGTGGAATAGCTGTTTTCTTAGTCAAGCCAGCCAGACCTAAAAACAAAAATAACCAGAACGAGTTCTGCCAAAAATCCTCCCCTTTTATAAGCCGAACGGCAAAAAGAATGGTCAGGGAACAAAGTAAATTTAGGAGGTTGTCGTAATTGGATCCGCTGGAAAGGAAGAAATACATCAAAACATTTGCCAGTAAAAATGAGGGAAGCAATTGCATCCATGCATTCTTGATCACTTTACGGGAAATTAACCAGACAACGACCAGATTTGCAGCGCTGCAGAAAACATTAAAAAGTCTGTCAAGATAAAAATATGTTGGTGGTGGCGCAGAAGGTATCAGAAAAGTTAACAAATTGCGTAGACGCGCAGCAAGCCAATAGTAAAGAAAAGGATTGCCCTCAATAAATACGCCTCGCTTAATGGTTGCAGCAGTTTCATGAGGAATACCCGCGGTTTTCTTATACTCTCCGATTAACATCGAATGTGCGCCTTCGTCAGGAATGATTCCACCCTGAAGGTTCAGGGCTGTGAGGCTCGTGCCAAGTAAAAACAAGGAAAGTAAGAGCAGGAACGCAACTGTGGACAACTCCTTTAACCAGCCAGGTCTTTTGTTCATTAATGATCGCTCTCCCATCACTTATCCCTGAATTATACAGTAACCCTCCCCCATAAACTTTGTCAATACCTGCCACAGCAACTCGACGCGGAAGAAGCACCCATATCGCAAAATAATGAAAAATTGAGGTAAACTCACCACAACGAAATAACTGGAGAAAATATGCAACCCACCCTTGAACAAGTAATTACATGGACCACTGAAGGCGCTCAAATCGCTCTGAATATGCAGAATGATAAACTCGAAAAGCACTATAAAGCACCTAACGAGTTGGTGACTGCAGCGGATTCTGCCGTTGAAGCCTATTTATTGGAAAAGATCCAGGGTCACTTTCCGGATCATTCCATCAATTCCGAAGAAAGCGGCGACCATGTTGGCGACATCGACCATAAATGGCACATTGACCCCATTGATGGAACTTTAAATTACTCTCACGGTATCCCGATTTGGGGAGTCTCTGTCGGTTATGCCTACAAAGGGGAATTGCAAATTGGCGTTATCTGCAACCCCGCTGCGGGTGAGACCTTCTGGGCAGCCAGAGGGCAAGGAGCATTTTTGAATGGAGAACGTATCAACGTTTCTTCGGTAAAAATATTCAGCGATTCGCTTCTCATCACTGGCTTCAGGCAAAGCCTGATTGACACACCCCGATCCAATCTTCACAATTTTGTTCAGTTTAGCCGGGAAGTGCAAACTGTCCGCCGCCTGGGCGCTGCCTGCCTGGACCTGGCGTATGTGGCTTGCGGAAGGGCAGAAGGGTTTTGGGAGATCGGACTGAACCCCTGGGATGTAGCTGCAGGCATTTTAATTATTCGCGAAGCTGGCGGTATTGTGGATAGTTTGTATGGCGATAGCGAATTGTTGACAGGTAAGGTGGACATTCTGGCAGCCAACCCCTACGCCTTCCCCCAAATGCGAAGAGTGTTGTTGGAAGAAAGAGAAAAAATACTGCAATAGCCAACAACTTTCAGGTTTTATTTACAACTGATCTGTCA
>DHUW01000041.1:30503-40064 GCA_002409365.1 Anaerolineaceae bacterium UBA5224
ACTTACGAATTCTTCATGATAACAGCGCCGATGGTGTCGGCCACATGCTCACACTGGTCACAGATCTTCTCAAAGCGGTCAAAGACCTGAACCCAAACCATGATTTTGACCGGATCCTTCTCCTTGGTGTAAAGCTCTCTGATCACCTTGAAATAAAGGCTGTCTGCCAGTTCTTCAATCACATTCACTTCCACGATCTTGTTGGCGATCAAATCAGATTTGTGAAAATTTTCAAATTCGTCAAAGCAGGCTTTCATCGCCTCGGTACTCCGTACGATCAAATCCACAAAATCAGCCGCATCTGGCCGCATTTCTTTGACATTGTACATAAAAAACATCTGGTAGACTTCTTCGATACTATCCAGAACGTCATCGAGCATGTAACTTAAGGTGGCAATATCTTCGCGTTCGATTGGCGTGATGAATTCTGCGATCAGGCACTTCATCATTTCGTGCTTTTTCAGATCAGCGCCGTGCTCGAGTTCGTGCATGGTTTTATTTTGCTTTTCAATCTTTTCGGGATTGTAATTTTTTACTGTTTTTTCCAACAAGTATGCTGCTTTAATTGCGTCCCCAGCGATATCGCTGAACATGTGATAGTAATTATTGTTCTTTTTTGCCATTTTTTAACCTCTATGCGAAAGTTCTGATGAGTATTCTGGTAACCACATAACCTAGTAAGCCGCAGCCCGGAAAAGTCAGCACCCAGGCAAGTACCATTTCTCTGACCACGCCCCAATTAACCGCGCTGATTCGTTTTGATGCTCCCACACCCATGATTGCTGTTGTTTTAGTGTGCGTGGTGGAAACAGGCAAACCATGCCACAGAGAAGCTGTCAACAATGCCAGGGATGAAGCCAGGTCAGCACTGAAGCCCTGGTAGGTCTCCAGCTTAACCATGTCCATTCCAACAGCTTTAATGATTCGGTAACCGCCAATTGAAGTGCCCAACGCCATGACGGCTGAACAGAAGAGCATGAGTCCTATTGGAATATCCATCGTCCCGGAAACATTCTGCCCCTTGGCCAGTGCCATTCCTATCAGAAAGACGCCTATGAATTTTTGCCCATCCTGGGCACCATGCATGAAGGACATTGCAGCAGCGCCACCGATTTGGGCATTTTTGAAAATCTTATTTGTTTTACGGCGATCCTGGTGTTTAAAAATCATCTCGATCAACCTGGCAATTCCCCAGCCCAAAGCAAAGCCGCCAACCGTGGAAAGAATCAGCCCAAAAATTACCTTGATCCATTCCGCACCATTTACCCCTTGGAAGCTGTTGTAGTATGCCACTGCGGCGCCAGTCAGCCCCGCAATCAAGGCATGGCTCTCGGAGGTGGGGATGCCGAAGTACCAGGCTGCAGTCGCCCAGATAACAATGGATGCCAAAGCCCCACTGAGAGCGATTGAGCTGGCTCTGATATCGGTGCCAAAGTCAACCATATTGCTGATCGTCATTGCGACACTCTTATTGAACATTGTCATGACGAAAACACCAAGAAAGTTAAAAACAGCAGCCATAAGAATGGCTTGCCTGGGCTTGATCGCCCGGGTCGATATGCAGGTTGCAATAGCGTTGGGAGCATCAGTCCAACCGTTTACGATAATCACACCGATGGTCAAAATGACCGTCACCAGCAGCGCTGGATTTGTCAAAAGGTCTTGAATAAATTCCACAAAATAATCCTCAAAAAGTGTTAACAGAATTATAGTTTCGTTAACAGATTTCGGGGAAATTCGTGCTTTGAAAATTCAAAAATTGCCAGCTTGTTTGCTTTTAATCGATCTCTGCTTTTGGAATGGACAGGATGAAACAACTACCCTTACCCAACCCTTCAGATTCTGCTCGCAAATGGATCCCCTGTGCTTCTGCAAGCGCCTGGCAAATTGCCAATCCCAGACCCATTTTCCCTCTACTGCCCGTTCTGGCTTTATCCACCTGGTAGAAGCGATCGAAGATGCAGGGTATATCCGCCGCATCAATCCCCTGCCCGGTATCGCACACACTGAGTTCAACTATTTGTTGGACACTCGAGCTAAGTGTCACCTGACCGCCACCCGGGGTGTAGCGCAGTGCATTCTCAACAAGGTTTTTTAGAATTTGCGACATGCGCCCTTCGTCGGCAGTGATCAGGGCTGGTTGGCTATCCAAAGAGAGTTTAAGCGTGATATCAGCCTTGTGAGCCATTGGCTCATAAGTTTTCCAGGCTTGCTCTAAAAGTATGTTGGCGTCGAAAATATCTTTCCTAAGTTCGATTCCGTCCACCTCTACCTGGGAAAGCGTTGTCAAGTCGCCTACCAGGCGATGAAGGTGCTCGAGTTCAGTTCGAATAATATCAACATGGTTTTGGTCGAGCTCCATTTCGCCATTCTCAAGCAATTCAATATATCCAGAAATGATTTGAATGGGTGTGGAAAGATCGTGCGTGATATCAGCCGTCATCTGCTTCCGCTGGTTATCCACCCGGCTCAACTCTTCGCTCATTGTGTTAAAACTGACCGTCAACTGCCCAATCTCATCAGAAGAACTGACCGGGACTTGCTGTCCGATGTTCCCGCCAGCCATACTGGAGGATGCCTCGGTAAGCCGTCGAATCGGTTTCAATACTTCTCCAGAGAGCAAAATACCGGCTACAATCGCCAGCACCAATCCTGCTGCCATACCCAATCCGATCGCCAGGTTGATTCGTTGCTGGAAAAGAACCTCTTCGGGGTTCAGGGTAAATGCTTTGTCATCAAGGATGATCCATGCAATGGTTTTATTGTCTACCTTAACAGGTTCGCCTGCCCGGTAGAGTTTTGTTGGAACAGTCTCGCCAAGGCGGTAACCTGAAAACGGAAATAATACTCTCCCGTTGCTGTCCACCAAACCACTCAAACCCCTCATATCATAGGTCTGACCCGACCAGTTTTGAGGTCTTTGGGCCTGGTTGAATATGAGAAAACTAAAATAATATGTCTGGAACCCTTGCAGGTTGCCTTCTTGTTTGTAGTAGCTTTCCAATGCAGTCGAAATCGTTTCTACCTGTCGGTCAATTACCATCTGGCGGATGGATCGGTCAGAGGTGAGACGAATGACCAGGCTTACTGCCAGGATTGTGAAAATCGCCACCGCAAGATAGCTGACAATTAACTTGGTCCGCAAGGATTTTTTCACCGCTCACCCTCCAAAAAACGATAGCCAACCCCGAACACATTCTCAATATATACAGGTTGTCCCGGGTTATCGTCGAGCTTCAGGCGCAGGTTGCGAATGTGGATCTTCAAAGTCATCTCGGAACCACTAAAACCAAGATCCATCAGCTTCAGGCTGATATCCTGGTGTTTCAAAACTTTTCCTGCTGATTGCATGAACATTTCTATGAGGGCAAATTCCAGGGGGGTGGTCTCAATAACCTTGCCTAGCTTTCGAATTTCATGGCGGGAGCGATCCAGTTCCACGTCCTGGACGGTAATTACATCATCTTTTTGCAGGGCATCTGCTGAACGTCGCATCACGGCTCTGATGCGCATCAGCAATTCACGCAATTTGAAAGGTTTGCATATGTAATCATCAGCACCCAGTTCAAAACCTTTAACAATGTCGTTTTCTTGTTGTCTGGCGGAGATCATGATCACTGGCACATTGCTGCTTTGGCGCAACTTGGTAAGGAATTGAAAGCCATCCATCCGCGGCATCATAATGTCGAGGAGAATCATATCGGGCTGCCCTTTTTCAAAGATATCCGCTGCCTCCACACCATCGTACGCTTGCAAGACCTCATAATTCTGCTTATCCAGAAAATCTTTTAGCAGGGTTTGCATATTGCGTGTGTCGTCAACAACAAGTATTTTTCTTGCCATACTGAAATTATATCTTTCTACTATCCTTCAGGCTATAATCCTGTTTTGCATGATTTTCAAGTGCCTTTACCCGAATATGAATATAGAAGGGATCCTTAAAAAATTGGTTCAGGGAAAGTATAGAAAGATTGCACACAGATAATTTAAAGGTTCCCTGGCTGCTGGGAGTTGTCGCAGCCAGGGATGATCGAGAAGAGAAAGTAGTTTTGTTTCGACCCATTTTCTTGCTTTCACAAGAGTAGTGACATGAAGTTTTCTATTGATTAGTCGGTTTGTTACTCCCACGTTATAAGTTTTAACCGATCTCAAAGAAGGTCTGGTTTACACCCGGTATAGAAAAATTGAAAATAAGCATCTTCGTGATACACTTTCTTCGATGAATCCGAAAAGTCTGATCCTACTCGAATTTCATAAGGTGTTGGAGCGATTGAAAGCCTACGCCAGTTTCGAGCTTTCTGAAAAGCTGGCAATCCGGCTGCGCCCCACCAGCAGCCTGGAAAAAGCCCTGGCTTTACAGGAGCAAACCCGCCAGGCACGCTATTTATTGAGCCTGAGTGATGCCCTCCATTTCCGCGGAGCGGTTGACATGCGTCCGTTTGCAGAACAGGTTTTGCACCAGATGACGTTGGAAGCGGCTAACCTGCTGGCTATTCGCAACACGCTGATCGTCTCGCGGGAGACCAGGCGTTTTTTACTGGAAAAATCTGAAGAAGCTCCTGTCCTGGCGGAGATGGCAGTAAGGCTTTCGGATGGGCACGGCTTGATTGACCTGATCAACAAAACCATCAATGAACGCGGTGAAGTATTGGATAGCGCTTCACCACACCTGGGGCAAATCCGCTCTGATCTCAAAATCACGTATGCACGACTGATGGAGCGCATGAATCGCTACCTGACTGATCCGGGGAGTGCCCGTATGCTCCAGGAATCGCTTATTACCCAGCGCGGAGGTCGCTACGTTATTCCTCTCAAGGCAGAGCACAAAGGGCAGATCAAATCCATCGTACATGACCAGAGTTCGTCTGGCGCCACCCTTTTTGTGGAGCCCCTGGCAGTAGTGGAATGGAACAACAAGTACCGTCAACTGGAACTGGATGAGCGCGATGAGATTCTGCGTGTATTACACAGCCTGAGCGGTGAGATTGCCGGCTACGCTGAAGAACTGATCGAAACCAGCGATGTTATGGCAGAACTTGACCTGATCTTCATGAAGGCCCGTTATGCTGATGATCTGCACGCCTCTGAACCTGAGTTGGTGGCGTTTGAGAAAAAAACTGACTCCAACCATCCTGGCAGCGTGATCCACCTTCTCCGGGCACGACACCCCCTGCTGGCGCCGGACAAAGTTGTGCCAATTGATGTCGAGCTGGACCGGAAGACCTTCGCAGTGGTTCTGACCGGGCCAAATACGGGTGGTAAAACGGTGACCCTTAAGACGATCGGCCTGATGGTCTTAATGGCCCAAGCAGGTCTGCAGATCCCGGTACGTTCCGGCTCACGCATCAGCGTATTTCAGGACGTTTTCGCCGATATCGGCGATGAGCAATCGATTGAACAATCACTGTCCACATTTTCCGGCCACATCACTCAACTTGTTCACATCCTGAAGCGGGCAAACTCGCGCTCGCTGGTTTTGTTGGACGAGTTGGGTTCCGGCACAGATCCACAGGAAGGCTCCGCCCTGGCAAGGGCAGTGCTCGATTACATGCTAAAGCGGCAAATGACCTGCGTTGTAGCCACACACTTCCCGGAGCTCAAAAGCTACGCGCATGCAACCCCAGGAGTGATCAACGCCAGCCTTGAATTCGACCCGGAAACGCTCATGCCCACCTACCGTCTGATGATCGGCTTGCCAGGGCGTTCCAATGCTCTCTCAATTGCCGAACGACTGGGACTTGAGCCCGAGATTTTGGACGCCGCTCGTAAAGAGATCAACCCGGATGACCTGCATGTCGATGATTTGTTGGAAGAGATCCATCGCCAGCGCAATCTTGCCAATAAGAACTTCATAGCCACTGAAAAAGCCCTGCAATCCGCCCAGAAGAAAGAGGCTGAGTTGGAGAAAGAGCTTGAGAAAATCGAGAACGAACGCGACAAAATTATGGACCAGGCTCACACCCAGGCTGAAGAAGAATTGGAAGCATTGCGTGACCAGGTGCGGGATCTGCAAAAGGTGATCAATCGCTTGCGGACCGAACCAGAACGTAAAGCCGAACTGGCTGAAGTGGAAGAAAAACTGGTGGAACTGGAACAGGTCCATTCCGAAAAGCAGCTCCGTCGTCGAAAACAGACTCGTCTGCCTCACAAACCTACCGGTCCGATCCAGGTCGGGCAAAAGGTCGTTATTAAGAAACTGGGCGTGGAAGGGACAGTCACAGCCATCGAAGGAGATCAGTACGAGGTCCAGGCTGGTGCAGTGCGTTTGCGCCTGTCTGCACAGGATATCAACCGTAAAAACGCATTATCTGATGAGGTTGTCGTCACTGAAGAAAAAAAGGTTGAGAAAAAAGGGCGTACCACTATGCCGAGCGTGGCAGAAGTGCCAATGGAATTGGATCTGCGAGGATTGCGGGTGGAGGATGCCCTGGATCGACTTGATCAATATCTGGAACATTCCTTCAGTGCTGGTTTACCCTTCGGGCGTATTATTCACGGCAAGGGAACCGGTGCCTTACGCGAAACTGTACGCGATACTTTACGACATTCAACTTATGTTTCACGTTGGGAAAGAGGCGGAGAGACTGAAGGCGGAGATGGCGTCAGCGTAGTATTTTTCCAAAATCCGAATTAAAAAAAGATTGCCACTAATACGCTCCCTTATTACTGGCAATCCTTCCGCACCGATCCCCTAACCTCGGCGCCAATTATCATTTAATTCTCTAATAATATAACATAAATTAGTTGAAATTTCAACATATTCATGGGTTTTTGTGGATATTTATCCTATTTGTAAGAAAACATGCTTGTCGTTTCGTTGATATATCAACTATATTTACACATCAATCAGATCCAATCTCAAAACTTTTCCGTGCATCATAAAAAAACAAACGAATGCGAGTGACCAGGCTTGTCGGGATCTATGGCAGAATGCCAGGAAAGTCAATGGCAAATAGTATCCTGCCTGAAACAATAAGTTTGATCAAGTCAGTATAGATCTGAACCGGAAATGTTAAAGCCCCTCAAAAGATTGAGGGGCTTTTTGATGCCGAAGGTGGGAATCGAACCCACATACCCGAGGGTACACGATTTTGAGTCGTGCGCGTCTGCCTGTTCCGCCACTTCGGCAAGTTCACAAAGTATACACGGAATTCATCTTTATCGTCAAGAATTTCGAACCTCATCTTATTGTCTTTGGGAGGTGCAGAGCCAGTGGCAATCTGCTTTCTGATTAAATTGATTGGGTAGTGGCGAAGGGAGATACTCCCCTGTAACTCTATAGGCGTTTTCGTAGGTTGGGAATTGCTTTAACTGCAAGGTCTCCACATGCAGATGTCACGCGTATGCCATTTTGATGGAAGATAAAAATCTTACTTTCTATGCGCAAGTTGACCCGTGCGTTCTAATTGTGCTATACTACGTCGGGGGAAATGAGTGGATTGCTTGTTTCCAAATGATAAAAACCATCCGGCATATGCCGGTTCATCTTATAAATTAGGATTTAAAAATGAAGAATAAAAAGTTAAAAATTATCCCTCTTGGTGGTCTGGGGGAGGTCGGTAAGAATATGACCGTCTATGAATATGACCACCAAATATTGATCGTCGATGCTGGAATGATGTTCCCTGACAGCGATATGATCGGGATCGACTATATCATCCCCGATTTTGAATACGTTAAACAACGATCCGACCAGGTGGTCGGGATCGTTGTCACCCACGGTCACGAAGACCATACTGGCGCAATTGGGCATTTGCTCGAATATGTGGACGCGCCAGTCTATGCCACGCCGCTAAATAATGGGTTGATCAGAAACAAACTGAATCGCCGTAACCTCGGTAAAGAGGCACAACTGATCGACGTTCATGCCAGGGAAACTATCCAGATTGGGCCATTCAAGGTTGAGTTTTTCCATGTAACTCATTCCGTTCCCGACGGCGTCGGTCTGGGGATCGATACACCTGCCGGGCTGATCGTGCATACCGGTGACTATAAATTTGACCATACCCCTGTCGATGGGATTCCTACCGATTATGGCAAACTGGCAGAGTTGGGTGGGCGTGGTGTGCTCGCCTTATTGGCAGATTCAACCAACGCTGAAGTGCGTGGCTGGACGCCTTCTGAGCAGGTAATCGTTGGTGCTTTCGACCGCGTCTTTCAAAAAGCCAAGGGGCGCATCATCATCGCCACTTTCGCCAGCCTGATCTCCCGTATACAGCAGGTGCTTGATATCGCCAAAGGCTACGGTCGCAAAGTCAGCTTTACCGGATTCAGTATGGTCGAAAACGCCCGCATTGCCAAGGAATTGGGCTACCTGCACTACGAGGAAAGCCAGGTTGTTGGAATTGACGTTGCGCTTTCCATGCCCCCGAGCAAGGTGGTTCTGCTGGTGACCGGATCGCAGGGCGAACCGACATCCATCCTGGGTCGCCTGGCGAACAACACCAACCGACAGTTTTCCATCCAGGAAGGTGATACTGTGGTCCTTTCTTCTTCACCCATACCAGGAAATGAAGAGGGCATTTACCGCGCCATCAACCGCCTGATGGAACAGGGTGCCGAAGTGATCTACTCCGACATCGAAGATGTACACGTCTCAGGGCACGCCAGCCAGGAGGAAATGAAGCTCCTGCTGCACCTGGTGCGCCCGCGTTACCTGATCCCTCTCCATGGTGAAACCCGTATGCTGCGGGCACATAAACGCCTGGCAATGGAAGTCGGTATGGACGAACAGCAAATTGCCCTGGTCGAAAACGGGCGAGTAATTGAATTTCATCACGGTGAACTCAAACTGGGTGAACGAATACCTGGTGGATATGTGTTCGTGGATGGTACAGGCGTAGGCGATATCGACCGCTCCACCATGCGCGACCGCGCACTGCTCAGCCAGGACGGCGTGGTATTGGTGAACCTCTTCCTTGACAAGGAAAACGGAACTTACAAGGATGTTGAAATCCTCAGCCGGGGCTTTATTGCGCAAGATGAATCGACGGAACTGTTTGAGGAATTACGAAAGCGTATATATCGCCTGACGCTTTCTCCTTCCAAGAACATGCAAAAAGAGATCCAGGGTTTGGTGACTTCATATCTGAACGAGGAAACCAAGCGCCGCCCATTCATTTTTGTATCGATTTCAAAGGTCTAAGCCTTATTTGTAAAGCATACTCATTAGTTGTTGAACTATTCGAAAGGGCGGGCAGCAAACCCGCCCTTTTAAATGCCAAGCGCTCCTCACCTTTGCTATAATCATCAGACAAAAAACCAAAGGAACTCACATGCCCAAAATCAAAGCTGTCTTCACTGATATCGACCAAACCCTCACCGATCCGGTAACTCACCTGATCCCTGAAAGCGCTGTTCGGGCGATCGAACAGGCGCGGCAAAATGGCATCAAGGTCTGTGCTGCGACCGGTCGCAACCTGACTGCCAGCGAAAACGGACCGGTTGCGGGCATCGAGCTTGACGGCTTTATCACTGTGAACGGTCAGTATTGCTACCTGCCGGATGGTACAACATTGCGCTTCGCCCCTTTTAAACGCGATTGGGTGGACGAGATCATCC
>DHUW01000041.1:40362-41527 GCA_002409365.1 Anaerolineaceae bacterium UBA5224
ATTCTCTCCATCGTCCCTTTTGTCAATGAAGATATGGATGACTTTTTCCGCCAGGCTTTGCCGGATTGCCAGGCGGTGCGCTGGAGTCCCTATTCTGTAGACCTGGCACCAAAATCAGGTGGTAAAGATGTCGGTATCCAGGTCTTTCTGGATCATTTTGGAATCGACTCAAAGGAATGCCTGGCAATAGGCGATGGCGGCAACGATGTCACAATGCTCAAGAAGGTCGGCATTGGCGTGGCTGTTGGCGGCGCCAGAGCAGAGACAAAAGCCGCTGCCGATTTTATCGCGCCCGAAGTGTCTGACGATGCCATTTGGCAGACCTTTCAACGCTTTGGTCTGATTTAACGAACCCGGTGCAAGACAGTTCCCTACTTCTCGATAAATTTTAAGGAGGAGCGATCAGCTTCTGTTTTTATACTTTCGCGTGGAACATGTTCTTTTCTATTACAATTAGCCTATGAAAATCATCCACAACATCTCCCAATGCGTAACCATGGCAGGCGGAGCGCGCCGCGGCAAGCGCCTGGCTGAACCTGCCATTCTCGAAAATGCCGCTATTGTGATCAGTGACGAGAAGATCCTTGCAGTTGGCAATTCCGATGAACTGCTGTCCCGCTTCAGCCTGGCAGAACGGATTGATGCTGCCGGTATGGCGGTTGTGCCTGGTTTTGTTGACCCGCACACCCACCTTATCTGGGCTGGGGATCGCGCCAATGAGTTTGAGATGCGTCTGCAGGGGAAAACCTACATGGAAATTATGGCTGCCGGAGGTGGCATTTTAGCAACCCTTTCCGCCACCCGCAAAGCTTCGCTGGAAGAGTTGGTCGCTCAATCCTTGGAACGTGCTCTGCGCGCTTTCAACTACGGCACCACCACCATGGAAGCCAAAACTGGTTACGGGCTGGATCTGGAAACCGAATTCAAACAGCTGGAAGCTATCCTGCTGCTTAACCGCATCGGACCGTTCGAGCTGGTGCCAACTTATATGGGTGCTCACGCTATCCCCCCCGAGTTTGAGGGGAATACATCTGGATACACCAGATGGCTATGTGAGGTTGCTTTGCCAGAAACCAAAGCCTGGTGGCTGGCGCACGCTCCCGGTCAGGAACTGCCTTTCGTGGATGTGTTTTGTGAGAAAGGTGTCTTTGAATTAGCGGAAACC
>DHUW01000041.1:41791-55052 GCA_002409365.1 Anaerolineaceae bacterium UBA5224
CTGGGCGCAGTCTCAGCTGACCACCTGGTCAAGACCTCACTTGAAGATATTCAAAGCCTGGCGCAATCTGAAACAGTGGCGGTTTCGCTGCCCGGAACGCCTTTTGGTCTGGCGCAAAGGGAATATACCCCTGCCCGTGTCATTATCGACGCTGGTGGCTATCTCGCCCTGGCAACTGACCTCAACCCCGGTACGACCTGGAACGAATCAATGCAGTTCATCCAGGCGCTTTCCTGCCGTTATCTCAAGCTGACCCCCGCGGAAGCCTTGGCAGCCTCCACCATTAACTCTGCGAAGGCGATCTCGCGCGATGCCTTGGTAGGCTCCATCGAACCGGGCAAGCAAGCCGATTTGCTGATCCTGACAGTGGATGACTATCGTAATCTTAGTTACCGCTACGGTACTAACCTGGTTGATACGGTTATAAAGAAGGGCGAGCTCTATAGGAGCAACTCCCTATAAAAAAGTTTTTGAAGTCCAAATTTCGGTCTTTTTGCAGACTGATATAATCACAAAATGAAACTCAACCGGCTTTATGCCTCTTTCCTTTTGTTTCTGTTGTTTACGATTGTTCTATCTGGTTGCCTGGTGGAAATTGAATACCCTCCTACCAAAACAATTGCCCCAACCAACACCATCACCTTGCAACCTAGTAAAACCCTGACACCCAGCCCGACACCTACCGAAAAAGCAACACTCGCGCCAACCAGCACGCGGACGCCTACGCCTGCCCCGGTAACCTGGACGGTCGAAAAGGGTGATGAACTGATGGCGATCGCATTTTTCTATGGCATCACCCTGGACGAGCTGTTGGCAGCCAACCCCTCGGTTACCCCAAATTGGATGAGGGTGGGTACCGTTCTAGAGATCCCCGTCACGCCCACTCCAATTCCCACCAACACGCCCACCCCCACTGCCACAAGCACCCCTCAATCCCTGCAATCGCAAACCCCGACCCCTTCCGGTCCGTTGAAAATTCAGGGTGAACCAAGCTGTTTTCCTGACGCGTTGGGAATTTTGAATTGCCTGGCGCTGCTCAAAAACGAAGGCAATGAAACCCTCGAGAACCCCTCTCTTTCCTTCACCCTCACTGCAAAAGCAGACAATTTTGAGAGCGAACTGATTGTTTTTGCGCCGCTCAACCTGCTGCCGGCTGAAGGCAGCCTGCCAGTCTTAGCTTCTTTCCCTTCACCCGTACCAGAAGAGTATGATCTTGAGGTTCAAATCGATTCCTGGCTGCCAACCATGCCAGACGATAACCGTTACGCTGAGACTAAGATCACTGCCAGCCAGATCAGTCTATCAGATGACAGCCTCCTTGCTTACGTGAAAGGTCAGATCAACCTGGAAAGCGATGGACGGGATATCGCCTCTCTGTGGCTGCTGGCGACAGCTTATGACGAAGACGGACACCCCATCGGTCTCCGCCGTTGGGAAGCCAGATTACCACTGACGAAGACAGAAAACCTTTTTTTCAATACCATTGTCTATTCCCTGGGTCCTGCCATCCATAAAGTGGAGTTAACGGCAGAAGCCAGGTACCAGAATCCGTGAGGTCATATGCGGTCCGAACTCTTCCCCGAACTTGATATAAAAACCTATATCATGGGCATTATCAACCTGACCCCCGATAGTTTCTCGGGAGATGGGCTGCTGAAACAGTCGGATGTTGAGTCTGCTGCCCTGGCGCAAGCTCTTCGTTTTGTTCAAGATGGCGCAGATGTCCTGGATATTGGAGCGGAATCGACACGACCGGGTTCGCGCAAGCTGGGGGCAAATGAGGAACTCGAGCGCATGCTGCCCGCGCTGAGCCTGATCCGAAAGGAACTGCCTGATGCTCTTATTTCAGTCGACACCTACAAAGCCGAAACTGCCCGAGCCTGCCTGGGGTTGGGTGCGGACATCATTAACGACGTCTGGGGTTTCCAATATGACCGGCAAATGGCGGGGGTAGTGGCAGAGTATGACGCCACGGCTGTCTTGATGCACAACCGCGAGTCTGGCACGCGAACAGTCAGCAGCGACCTGGGTGGACGCTATGAGGATGTGGAATATGAAGACATCGTCAGCGAGGTTCACAGTTGGTTGTCAACATCTGTGGAAATCGCCCATGCAGCGGGAGTAAGCGACGACAAGATCATCATTGACCCGGGTATCGGCTTTGGTAAGACCATTGATCAAAACCTCTTTTTGCTCAAGCACATTGATGCGCTTCTCGACATGGGTTATCCAATTTTGCTCGGTGTTTCAAGAAAAGGCTTTATCGGACACACCTTAGATTTACCCCGGGGCGAGCGTTTGGAAGGCAGCCTGGCTGCAAACGCCTGGGGAGTGATGAAGGGGGCTTCGATTTTGCGCGTTCACGATGTAAAGGAAACTGTGCGCCTGGCACGCATGCTCGATGCCATACGAAACGCCACAGAATAACTTCAGTCATTGCGAGCCTTCGAAGAAGGCGTGGCAATCGGCCTTTGAACTTTTCACAAGACATACAGAACGGTGCAAGACTCCGTTCCCCACATAGGCACGGAACTATACAGCACTGTTTTCGTCTTAATCCCAAGAGAGTAAAACTATCCTCCTCTCTTTGGAGTTAAGATGAAGAAGACTTTCTTTTTCCTTTTTCTGGCGCTCGCAATCACGCTTTTTGGCTGCCAGCCGTTAGTACCGACCGATACCGCTGAACTAGACCAGTTGCGGGAGCAAAATCAAAACCTTTCGCAGCAATTGCTTGAAGCTCAACAGCAGGTCAACGACCTCCAGGCGCAGGTGAACGCGCTTTCCACCCAGGTAGCCCAGCTTCAACCCACACCCGTCCAGGAAGGTTCCAACCAGGGTCTGGCGGCGACTATTCTGCCGCTTTTACAAGCGAAAGATTACACCACCCTTGCAACCTTCATTCATCCCCAGGCTGGTTTGCGATTTTCGCCCCAACTTTTTATCCACACCGAAACCGACCTGGTCTTCACCCGTGAGCAGGTGGCAAATTTTGGTTCGAATAGGGCTATTTACACCTGGGGAACCCATGCTGCCAAGGGTGACGCCATCGAAATGAGCGTGGGCGATTATTGGGACGTATATGTGATACCTCTGAATCCAGGTCAGGATTGGGTGATAGTTGGGAAGGGTGAAGAATTGCCTTCCATTGCGATTGACAATTTTTTCGAGGTGTATCCCCAGGGTGATTTTGTGGATTTTCTAAAACCTGGTACTGCAGAGGTTGGAAATCTGGACTGGCAACTACTGCGTCTGGTCTTTGAACAAGCTGCCGATGGCGCCTGGTATCTTTCCGGAATCATTCACGACAACTGGGTGCCGTAAAAATCACTGTGAGGGAGCGGAACTAACGAGACAATCAGCCTTTGCATTGAATATCAAAGGAATTTTTTCCTTGCTGAGAACGGAACGCCCAATGCGCGTTCCCTGCGACATTTAATTCCTAAAAAAGGATTTCCTTACACGACTGAATCATGGAAACAAAAAGCCGGGTCCAAAAACTGAACCCGGCCTACGGTTGCTTCGCAACTTACTTTATGCTTCGGTGAATTCACCTTCAACCACATCGTCATCATCACCGCTGGGTTTCTGCTGACCAGGCTGTGGGCCAGCCTGTCCACCAAATCCACCTGTCGGGCCGCCACTCGTGGGACCACCACCCTGCTGATAGGCTGCATTACCAATTTTTTGCATGCTTTCCTGCAGTGCATTGGTTGCATTCGTTATGGCGCTGACGTCCTCACCTGCCAGGGAACCGCGCAAGACCTGGATCTTGGCTTCGGCGTCGTTGCGCATGGCAACGTCCACCTTATCGCCCAGTTCCCGCAGGGTCTTTTCTGACTGGTAAGCAACACTGTCGCCCATATTTCGGGCTTCAATCAACGCTTTGCGGCGGTCGTCTTCAGCCTTATTCTGGTTGGCTTCACGCACCATCCGTTCAACATCGCTTTTGTCGAGGTTTGTCGAAGCAGTGATGGTCACTTTTTGCTCCTTGCCGCTGGCCTTATCTTTGGCAGTCACGCTCAGGATGCCATTGGCGTCGATATCAAAGGTGACCTCGACCTGTGGAATACCGCGTCCCGCTGGTGGAATACCATCCAAGCGGAAACGACCAAGTGTATTGTTATCGCTCGCCATTGGGCGTTCACCCTGCAGTACATGGATATCCACGGCTGTCTGATTATCTTCAGCGGTACTAAAAACTTCAGTCTTTTTGACCGGAATCGTAGTATTGCGTTCGATCAAGCGGGTCATCACACCACCCAGGGTTTCAAGACCCAGAGAAAGTGGAGTTACGTCCAGCAGCAAAACATCCTTGACGTCACCAGCCAGCACGCCGCCTTGAATGGCAGCACCAACCGAGACAACTTCATCAGGGTTGACACCCTTATTGGGCTCTTTGCCATTGGTCATTTTCTTGACAAGTTCCTGCACCATGGGCATACGGGTTGCGCCCCCTACCAAAACGACTTCATCGATTTGATCAATGGTCAAATTGGCGTCTTTAATGGCCGCATCAAAGGGTATGCGGGTCCGCTGGAGCAAATTTTCAGTCATTTGTTCAAACTTCGATCGGGTAAGCTTCAAAAGCAAGTGTTTTGGTCCATTAGCATCGGCTGTGATGTAAGGCAGATTGATCTCGGTCTCGAGCACAGAGCTGAGTTCGATCTTTGCCTTTTCAGCTGCTTCACGTAGACGCTGCAGAGCCTGGCGATCTTTGCGCAGGTCAATGCCTTGTTCTTTCATGAATTCATCAGCAGCCCAATTGACAATTACGTTGTCCCAATCATCACCGCCCAGGTGAGTATCACCGTGGGTAGCCTTGACTTCCACTACACCGCCACCAACTTCGAGCAGGGAGACATCAAACGTTCCACCACCCAGGTCAAATACCAGGATGATCTCGTTTTCTTTCTTCTCCAACCCATAGGCAAGGGCAGATGCAGTCGGCTCATTGATGATGCGCATCACTTCCAGACCGGCAATCTTGCCGGCGTCTTTGGTTGCCTGGCGCTGACTGTCATTGAAGTATGCCGGGACCGTAATAACAGCCTGGGTCACTTTTTCGCCCAGGTAAGCTTCGGCATCTGCTTTTAGTTTGCCAAGGATCATGGCAGAAATCTCTTGTGGGGTGTAGGTTTGACCAGTAACAGGCACTTCAATACGTGCATCTCCGGTTGGACCTTCAACCACTTTATATGACACCATTTTGCGTTCTTGTTCAACTTCGCTATAGCGGCGCCCCATGAAGCGCTTTACGGACGAAATCGTGTTTTCCGGGTTTACTACAGCCTGTCGCTTGGCGGTGTTGCCAACCAGGCGTTCCCCGTTTTTGTTAAATGCTACAACTGAAGGTAATAAACGCGAACCTTCAGAAGTCGTGATCACAACGGGTGATCCGCCTTCGACAACGGATACTACGCTGTTTGTTGTTCCTAAGTCAATTCCAATAATTTTTCCCATATTCACTCCTCATCTGATAATTTCAGTCTGTTTTTTTTATGTACATATACTATAACGATTGAGTGCAAGAGAAATGTTAATATCGGGTTGGAAATTTGTTGACAGAAGACAACGGAGGGACTAAAAGTCCCTCCGTATTATCCTGATCATCAGTAAAAAGTACGTAATCTTAAGCTAGTTTCTCAGTGCTTCTTTCCAGGCGCCAATGACTTTTCGGTTTCGTTTTTCCAATGTTTGGGTCATGAGCTGGATTTTGGCAATCACATCCTCAAGATCCCATCCTTTTTCTTCAATGGTACCTTTGACAGATCTCAGCGTCTCGGAGGTGAGTTGGGATTGCGAGAGCATATCCACCAGATGCCAGGGGGAATGGGCTTTCCCTAAAACTTCCGCAGTGATTTTTTCGAGCTTCTTCAGCACTTCTTGCATCATGCGCTGACCAGTTTTCAAATCCGCAGCCTCAATGTAGACACGGTTGATCGGCTCGGTACCGGAGGCACGCATGCGCAAGTAATAGTGGTCATTGCCAGTTTTATCCGACAGCTGCATCTCAACCAGTTCGTAGCGGATGCCGCCGAGGTAATCGATCTTTAGTCTGGCGATCTCAAGATCGGAAGCCGGAAGTTCCCGTGGCATATCCAAATAATGGTCAATAAAGGCTTCCTTGGCTTCCAGCGGTGCGTCCACATCTGCACGCCCGGCATTCGAGGTGGGGTTATCGGAAGTGCCGTAGGAAGGCCACAATCCCGGCAGCCGGATCAGTTCTTCCCAAATTTCCTTGAGACTGTGCAGGGGTTTTTCCGGGCGGGTGCCATAATAGGCGAGCATATCCAGGATCAGCAAGTTCGCCCATGGTCCGTCTTTGTCAGTGACGTGCCCACGCGTCGTTAGCCCGCTGGATTCCTCCCCACCGATCAGGATGCGATCACGCCAATTTTCTGGAAGCTCCTTAAGATTGTTATAAGAGCTATCCATTCGTCGGATTTCTTCAATATATTTGATCCCAACCGGTACAGCAAAAGCATTCTTTAGCGACCGGGTGGCGATATCCCCAAAGCGAGCCTGATAGATTTTTTGGCCGATGTAACCTGGCAGTGCTCCAGTTGCAGGTTTGTTGTCTTCGTTGCCGGGGATCATGCCTGCCAGAACTTCGATCAGGGGGGAACCTGTTTGAGTGGCAATCACGCGGCCAGTCAACCCCCGATCAACACCCAGGTAGCGGATGAGCATCGGCAAAATCTGGTTCGGGCGGAAGTAGACACCACCCTTGTCCACAATGCCGAAGCGATCAGCATCCGTATCCATACCAAAACCTACCTGTGCACCGGTTTCAACTACGGTCTGTTTAAGCAGCCAATTGAACGGCTCTTCAGGGTTGGCATAATCCTGTCCGCCCAGGTCCGGGTCGACTTCAGCATGCACGACGGTATAGCGAACACCAGCTTCACCCACCAACCGAGTCAGGTAGCCCCTGCCCGAGCCATGCATCTCGTCGATAACAATCATCTTGTCACTAAAATAGTGCCTGATGCGATCGAAGTCTATCGGAATGCGGGCGTTGCCCTTGCCATTGTTCTTGATCCACTGCACGTACTTATCCAATGGGTCAAAACCTTGCACCAATCCACGTGCGCGGGCATCTTCGACATCAGACTGTCCACCGCCCTCATCTACCATCTGCAACTCATTGATGCGGAAGGCAATGAAATCGGTCACATTGGTCGGCGCTGGGTACCCCAGGCGCGGATTGAACTTGATGCCCTGCCATTCCGGCGGGTTGTGGCTGGCTGTAGCAATGATCAATCCTGCAATCTCATCTTTGGGGACGACTTCTGTTTCATAAAACACCAGGGCTGGCGTGGGCACATCCCGATTGCCGATATGCAGGCGGAAGCCGTTGGCAAGGCAGGTTTCAGCTGCCCAACGGGTGACCACGTCAGAATTGCGACGGGTGTCATGCCCCAATACTACGATTCTTCCTGAAAGGTCTTCCGCCCCAACAAAAGCAGGGACGTTGCTGTTATTTAAAAAGTCGCAGATCGCTTGTACTACCTGGCGCGCGCGTTTTTCAGTGAAATCATTACCCCAACGCCCGCGGACACCCGAAGTGCCAAAACGCAGATATTTGCGATCGTAAATTTCACGCAAGAGCCCCTTCTTCCCTGCCAAACCGAGCAGGATCGGGTCAGCTGTGCGCAGGCGGAAAGCATAGAGCTGCTCAAAAATGTTACCGACCTGGATCACGCGGTAGGGCATGTAACGGTCAGGGTTCACCTGATCGTTCAAACTATTGAGCAGTGGGAGAGTCTCCAAATTAATAGCTTCGCGCAGAGAATCGAAAACCGGGTTTTGCAGGTAAAACTTAGCCAGTTCGATCGCTTTTCGTCTTAGGTCTCCGCTTAGGGGAATGTATTCACCCTCAATCTGCCGCTGGTAAGCAACACCCTTCTCACCTTTGCCCTTGTAGAGCTCCAATCTGCCCTGGGTTCCGGTTGCAGCCAGGGTTAAAAACAGGCTGAAAATGCGTGACGAAATAGCCAGGTCATCCCCGACCAGGTCTGGTTCTTCAACCAGCAAGGCCCTGACTTCGTCCAGGTAAGCGGACATCGCCTCTACGGCTGGAACCCAGGTTTGGGGTTTATCAGCTACCAGTAAGTCGCGATTCAGACGGTTGAAGTGAAAGGGGAGTTGTGATTTAAAGGTTTGCGTGGTCATTGGATTGCTCTCCTAAGTTTTTGTGTGATCAGGGTCTGGGCATTAAGCCGCCCTGGCTGACATTCAGGACTTCAATTTTTGCACCTGATGGAGTGTTAGTGAGTTTCTGAATCAAGTCGCAGACTTCCCAGGCGACGGCAGCGAGATCCTGCGCGCTACTGCGTTGATCGGTCTCGAGCATCAGTCGATATTTTGGCTCAGTGCCAGAATAGCGGGAATTCAACTGGACGAGTCCGGGCATTTCATCTTTCAATCGTTCAAGACGCTCCTGGAATCCAGGCAGCCTGTCCAGGTCGATTTTTGAAGCAACATTACACGAAGCCACCACCTGGTTGAATTTCTGGATGTGTTTTGCCAGTTGTGACAGAGGTTGCCCGGGTGTATCTGTCAGTATTTTCAGGATAAAAAGCGCTGTACGTATGCCATCCCCTGTACGATGGTCCTCATCGTAAAGGATAATATGCCCAGACTGCTCCCCCCCCAACCCGAGCTTGCCATCAGCTCCATTGAGCTGAGCAAGGTTCAACAGTTCTTCGGTAACATATTTGTCTCCGACCGGAGTTTGCAGTAAGGTAAATCCCTTTTGAGTTGCAAATTGCTTCAAAGCACCGTTAGCCATCACGGTTGTCACCAGGGCATCACCCAGCAGCCGACCCTGTGCATGCAGCTCTTCGGCCAGCAAAGCCAACATGTGATCGCCATCGATCAGGGTACCTTTTTCGTCCATCAAGATCACCCGGTCAGTATCACCATCGAAGGCAATCGCCAGATCTGCTTTTTCTTCGGCAATACGAGTTGCTAAAACGTCTGGCCGCGATCGCAAATATTCGGATCCACATTCTACATTGATGCGGCTGCCGTCGTTCTCGGTATTCAGAGCCACCAGGTTTGCACCCAGTCGGCGAAAGACTTCTGCTGCAGCTTTCCAGGCAGCTCCATTCGAACAATCCAGCAGGATTTTCAAGCTGCTCAAGTCAAGTTCCGGGAAGGTCGCATAGAGATCCAGTAGATAGGCTTCGAAAAGATGCGGGCTTTCTTCACCCATGCATTCTTCTTCAAAATCTGATCGCTCTTCGGTGATCTCTGCCAGGTTTTGCTCAATCGCTTCTTCCTGTTCCTTTGATAATTTCATACCTTCATTATTGAGGACTTTAATGCCATTTTCAGCTGCGGGATTGTGCGAAGCAGAAATCACCGCACCGGCATTTGCACCGACAAAACGAGTGAGGTAGGCGATGCCTGGCGTGGGAATGATGCCAAGGTCCAAAACGCGGGCGCCGCTCTCGCGCAGACCGGTTGCCAGTGCGCGCTGCAAAATTGGGCCGGATGTACGCGTGTCTCTGCCGATTACAAAAAGAGGTTGTCCTTTGGTTTCCTCAGCTACCGCTTTGCCAGCAGCCAGCCCTAATCGATAAACAAAGGCCGGTGTCATTGGTTCCTCACCAAAAGTTCCCCGAATTCCATCGGTTCCAAAATAATGATTTGAGTTCATAATTTTTTCGAGATCCTTTTATTCGATCACAATATCTGCCACAACGGGTAGATGGTCGGAGATTGTATGTGCCAGGGGGGAGTTAATAATATGAGTCTCATAACTGACCAAACGCCTGGAAGGGAAAAAGAAAAGGTGGTCAACAGCACCGGCACTGACATGTGTCGGGATTTTCTCTTGCGGAGCAAGATGGACAAACTGATGATCACGCTCGAGCATATCTTTCAGGGAATACTCTTCAATTTCAGCATTAAAATCGCCCATAAGAATCAAAGGCGATTCCTGCAGCAGCACATGCTCTTCAACCAACCCAAGTACGCGGCTCATCTGTTGTGAGCGAGTGAGCCTGGCGGCGTCGACTACCTCGGACCAAACATGATCGCCTCTTTCACCCACCAATGTAGTCAGGTGCAGGTTCATCACATAGGGGAATGGGTCTTGTTTCAACCGGGTCAAAATCACATAGCGGGGGTCAGTATCGCGGGTCCCTTCATAACTCAGAGGTGAGAATATCGGTACATTACGGGGAACACCAACTTTTGTCGGATTGCCCAGGCGGGCAAACGGTACCCGGGAAAAGACAGCGTTTCCTTTTGACCAGTCCCACCAATCGTTAAAAAGACCGTTTATCATCAGATCTTTTTTGATCTGCATGTGTTTTTTCATCGAGAGGGTTTCACCGTAGAAGTGATTATCAAAATTTCCGTCGATCTTGATACGTTCGATCATGCTGTGCAGCCCACCATCGGCATCGATATATTGGGCAACTTCCTGGACACCAAGGAAATCTGGCTTGATTTCGTTGATCAGTTGTGCCAAAGCCTGGGATTTTCCAGTAGATTGTTCTGGTGATCCGGTAAAGTTTTTAACTCCACCACCGAGGTTGAGAGTCATGACGCGCAAATTGAGCATAGTATCTCCGACTGCATTCTAATTAAAGGTGAATTATACCAACCATCCTGCCAAGCGGACTTCAAGGATATGAAACCTTAATTCAAACTGGGTAGGGCAACTCTAGTACGAATTCTGCGCCATGCTTGGGTGAATTACGTGCAAACAATTTTCCCCCATGGGCTTCGACGATACTCCTTGAGATCGTCAAGCCAAGCCCCAACCCTTCCACACTTCCCTGCGAAGAAGGTTTCACGCGGTAATAACGGTTAAAAATGGTATCCAATTTGTTCTCAGGAATCCCAGGACCCTGGTCAGTAATTATGACATCCAGCCGATTGATCATTCGCAAGACACGCACACGAACCTCACCACCTTCAGGGGAATATTGGAAAGCATTTTGAAACAAGTTTTCAAAGACACGTTGCATGAGATGGGTATCAATATTGATCAGATAGTTTTCATCGCGCTTATTAAAAATGAGGTGTAGATCCTTTTTGGCATAAATACTCTCGAAGTAATTTACGATCTCCTGGATATATGCCTGTAATTCCACTTCTTTCTTTTTTAATGTAAAAATCCCTGCAGCTGATAGAGTGAGCAGGCGTAAATCTTCAACCAGGTGGACAAGCTGATTGTTTTGCATTTTGAGGAGAGCAAGCCCCTCTTCATCAAAGGGGTAAACCTTATCTTCGAAGGCTTCAAGGGTAGCTTTTTGTACGCTCAAAGGTGTGCGCAAGTCATGGGCGATATCCATGAGCATGTATTTTTGAACCCGTTGGTTTCTTTCAAGCTCATATGCCATATCATTGACCGCCTCACCAAGTTCTGCCATTTCGCGGTACGGCTCCAGTGAAACACGTAGATTCAATTCTCCTTTGGATATCTTTTTGACCGCCTCAATGGTTGTTTTGACCGGTCGGAGTAAGATGCGTGTCATAATCATTGACATCACAACTGCGATGATCAAGCCGATCACCATTGCCCAACCAGTTGCCACCAAGGAGCCTTTGATAAGCTCTGCGTCCATGGTTGGCAAGACACTTTCAGGGCGACTGCTGGAATATAGATAGGCGACCTTTTCACCGCTAACGATAACCGGCGCACCAAGTACCAAGGATGAGCGCCTTACGATATCACCATATTGCGCTTCGTTTTCCGACAGTAATATCTTGCCATCGATTCCGACCAAAGTTAAACCGTAATGTGAATTTTTTTCATCGATCGATTCGTCAATCAGCTTTTGGATATCGACCTGGTTTACACCATTCCAACTGCCTTTGGTTTGATAGTAATCTTCAAAAAAAACCTGGAAGGGCATGCTATCTTTAATCTGGTTTTCCTGCACGTATTTGACCATGGTAAAACGTAAAAACAGGATAGCCGTCAGAGAAGCTACTGTCAGAGTAACGAGAGCTACAACAAGGTAACTAAGCCTCATCCGATTGCTCATTTATTTCTCCGTCTGCCCTGCCCGATAGCCTACGCCGAAAACGGTTTGAATATAGCTGGTGTCCGGATCGAGTTTTCTCAATTTTTGGCGAATATTCTTAATATGGATATCGATCGTGCGCTCGTAGCCTTCAAAGCGACCGCCCTGTGTAGCTTCCAATAATTCCATACGGGTAAATGCACGGTCGGGTTCGGTAATCAGCTGGCTTAAAAGTTGAAACTCCGCGGGAGTCAGATCAAGAGGCTTTCCGGCAACTGAAGCCGTATGCCCGCGCAGATCAATCTTAAGAGCACCCAGGCTCAGCCGATCCGACTGTGTTGCCGGACGGTTCAGCCGCCGCATTACCGCTTTAACACGTGCAACAACTTCCCGTGGCGAAAAAGGTTTAGTGATGTAATCATCCCCTCCCAATTCCAGGCCGATCAGGCGATCGACTTCGTCGACCCGGGCAGTAATCATAATCACGGGCACCTGATCTTTCTTGCGAATTTCACGCAGGAGATCCAGCCCATCCATATCCGGAAGGTTTAAATCCAAAAGGATCATATCTGGATTTTCTTGCTCCCAAATTTTAAGACCCCTAGTGCCAGTGAAAGCCGAGAAAGGCTCGAACCCACTGTGACGAAGATAATCTTGCAGAATTCGGTTCAGATTCTCTTCATCCTCAATGATCAAAATTTTCTGCATTTTCTCCCTAGAATTTGTTAAGTTAGTTAGCAGCATTATCTCACACCAAATTCATCAAATCTAAATAACTTTTGAGTAAATTCTGAATACTGTAATTTTATTATAGTGTCATCGTCACAAAGTGTGATGAAAGATAGGAGAAAAATGAAAAAGAAAAATTTAGCAATGGCGATCATCATCCTGGTACTTGGTGTGTTCGTTTTCGGAATCGCCGGCAGTGCATATGCACAGACTACGACACCAGAAGGTGAAGAAACCCTTCCGGCGCCTGAGGTGACACGCGCACCTTGTGCATGTGATGCCGATGGTGACGGTGTTCCCGATCAACTGAGGCTGCGCGATGGAAGTGGCCTAGGCAACCAATTTGGAATGGGCATGATGGGCCGTGGTGCTGGTTTGGGTCAGGGTTTTGGACCTGGCGACGGCACATGTGATGCTGATGGCGATGGCGAACCCGATCAGTTGAGACTGCGTGACGGCAGTGGCGAAGGCAGCCAGTATGGTAGGGGAATGATGGGCCGTGGTTTTGGCACGGGTCAAGGTTTTGGACCTGGCGACGGCAC
>DHUW01000041.1:55391-55947 GCA_002409365.1 Anaerolineaceae bacterium UBA5224
ATAGGGGATGAACAAAAAAACCGCCTTGCAGATTCAAGGCGGTTTTTTGTTGGAAATCATGAAAAACGACTGCCCTATTTTGTCTTGACACCTGGTCAGATTTTGCCTATAATAACAACTTGCCTTCCCTGGTAGCTCAATCGGCAGAGCGGGCGGCTGTTAACCGCTAGGTTAGAGGTTCGAGTCCTCTCCGGGGAGCTGAAAAGAAAACCTTTGGGAGACCAGAGGTCTTTTTTTTCACCCGGCTGTGCTATAATTGCAGCCACAAAATGGTCCTGTAGCTCAATTGGCAGAGCAAGCGCCTCTTAAGCGTTAGGTTCTCGGTTCGAGTCCGAGCAGGATCATTTTTTTGTTTAATCACACTGTTTTACTCGTTGAAAGTCCACTTTAGAGCTCGTATACAATGTGATTTTACCTCAAAAAATTACGATAGGCGTTCGTACTTAAAAGGGCATATGCATTATTTAACATTTGGGAAATTGCCGGTTATCTGATACTCAAGTGGTAGAGATCCGTTAATCTGGGTTACCAAGTATGGTGGTAATATAGAGATTGG
>DHUW01000079.1:0-818 GCA_002409365.1 Anaerolineaceae bacterium UBA5224
TCGCCGATCAGGACAGTATCCGCGCGAACAGGCTGATCCCGATAGGAAGAAGTTATTGCCGTCGCCACTGCCAGGTCAGCTGCCGGCTCGTCCAGCTGTAACCCGCTGACCACATTGGTGATCACATCCTGGTTGCCCAGCCCTATATTCTGCCGGCGTGTGAGCACTGCCACGATGATCAGCAAGCGGTTGAAATCAATGCCATTGGCTGTCCGGCGGGGGTTGCCAAAATTGGTTGGCGTAGTCAGTCCCTGGATCTCCACAAGCAACGGTCGCGTACCTTCCATGGTTACAGCAATCGCTGAGCCTGGTGCGTTGATCATGCGTTCTGCCAGAAAAACCTCACTGGGGTTGCGAACCTCGACCATGCCGCGTTCCTGCATTTCAAAAACACCTACTTCGCTGGTTGCGCCATAACGGTTCTTGACCGAACGCAGAAGGCGGTAACTTTGAAAATGCTCCCCTTCCAGGTACAGCACTGTATCTACGATATGCTCGAGCACTCTTGGTCCGGCAATCGTGCCTTCTTTGGTCACATGCCCGATCAGAAAAACAGTGATCCCGGTGGTTTTTGCGAGCTCTCTAAGTTTGGCTGCGGATTCCCGCACCTGCGAAATTGAGCCGGCTGACGATTCCATCTCTGGCAGGGTGACTGTTTGAATAGAATCGATAATTACTAAGGAAGGTTTTACCTGGGATATGTGTTCGAAGATGACTCCCAGGTTGGTTTCGGTCACCAGCAACAGGTTTTTCGGCAACTTATTCTCTTCGGCCAGGCGCACAGCGCGCATCTTGATCTGGCGTTCGGATTCCTCACC
>DHUW01000079.1:1068-1647 GCA_002409365.1 Anaerolineaceae bacterium UBA5224
AGGACAATCGAGCCCGGTACAATACCCCCACCCAATACCCGGGAGAATTCTTCCATCTCCAGGGGCACACGGTCTTCCACTTGCCCATCAATTTCAGCCAATCGCCTCACCTGCGAAGTGCCAGCAAGCCCTCGTACAGGTGAAACATTTTTAGCCGTCGTATCCTGAACAAGCTCCTCAACCATACTGTCCCAGCTTCCACAGCTGGGACAGCGTCCATAGGCACGGGAACTGGTTTTCCCACAAACTTGACAAACATAGCGTGTATAGCTTTTTGCCATTAAGTCTCGCTTAAACTCCGATCAATTCAGGCGCAGCCTGTTCCTCCTGGCTTTTCAGATGTTTCAACACGATTTGTTTTTCGGTTTCACCATCACCATTTATTTTTTCGTCCAGGTCCACCTCAATTGTATCGCCGGGTTTGAAGTGTTTGGCGAGCAATTCGTCGGACAATCTCTCTTCAACTTCCTGGGTGATCACCCTGCGAACCGGGCGGGCACCCATTTCGGGGTCGTAGCCCAACTCAGATAGGTAATCAAGGGCTGCTTCAGTGGGAACCAGGATAATTTGCTGTTCTTC
>DHUW01000079.1:2012-2486 GCA_002409365.1 Anaerolineaceae bacterium UBA5224
TGAAAAGCCCAGACCGCTCTGGCGACGGATCAAATCCGCACCGATATTGGTGGTCATGATGATGATGGCATTGCGGAAGTCTACCTTAAGACCCTTTGCATCCGTCAGGTGACCTTCTTCCATGATTTGCAGAAGCATGTTGAGGGCTTCAGGGTGTGCCTTTTCAACTTCATCGAAAACCACGATGGAATAAGGCTTGCGGCGGATCGCTTCGGTCAGCTGTCCGGCTTCGTCATAGCCGACATAACCAGGAGGCGCACCGACCAGGCGGCTCACACTGTGGCGTTCCATGAATTCAGACATATCGATCTGGATCAGGGCATCTTCACTGCCAAACATCTGGCGTGCCAGCGATTTTGTCAGCTCGGTCTTCCCTACACCGGTGGGTCCCAGGAACATGAAGGAACCAATCGGTCGTCGGGGGTTCTTCAGCCCTGCACGAGCCCGGCGAATAGCCTTCGAGACAGCCACAAT
>DHUW01000079.1:2793-3163 GCA_002409365.1 Anaerolineaceae bacterium UBA5224
TGTCTTCCAGGGAATCCTGTCGTTTTAACAGCGCCTGGATATTATCGCCGTCGCCGGCAGCCTGGGCTGATTTCAATTCTTTGCGGATCTCGCGCAGTTCTGCCACCAGGTCTTTACTGCTCATAGCAGATTCACTTTTATACATGCGCACCCGCGATGCAGCCTCATCCACCAGGTCAATCGCCTTGTCAGGCAGGAAGCGCTCGGTCACATAACGTGAACTCAACTTTGCCGCTGCCTCCAGGGCATCGTCACTGATTGTCAGGCGGTGATGTTCTTCATAATTAGGGCGCAAGCCGTGCAGGATCTCAATCGTTTCTTCCACGCTGGGTTGATCCACCACGATCGGTTGGAACCTACGCTCCAGGGC
>DHUW01000079.1:3402-11407 GCA_002409365.1 Anaerolineaceae bacterium UBA5224
CTTGAAAGGGCAGGTTTCAGAATGTTGGCAGCATCAACTGAAGAGCCAGCCGAACCAGCCCCTACGAGCATGTGAAGTTCGTCAATGAAGACGATGTCGCCGCTCGATTTGAGCTCATCGATCACGCGCTTCAGGCGTTCCTCAAACTGACCACGGTACATTGTGCCAGCCACTATAGAACCGACATCCAGCTGCATCACGCGCTTATCCAGAAGCAGCGCAGGAACGTCGCCTTCGACGATTCGCTGCGCCAGGCCTTCAACTATAGCGGTCTTACCCACACCAGGTTCACCGATCAGTGCCGGGTTGTTCTTGGTGCGGCGTGCCAAAATCTGGATGACGCGTTCAATTTCCTTGCTGCGTCCGATAACGGGGTCCAGCTTGCCTTCTTCCGCCAGAGCAGTCAGGTCTGTTGCCAACTGATCTACCAGGGGCGTCTTGCCTTCCTCTTTTTCTTTACGTCGTGAAACACCACGCCTGCTGATAACATCACTTTTTTCGAGTTCATCAGAACTCTCCAGCTTTTTGGCAACATCCTGCATTTGTTTGTATTCATCCATAATGCGGCCGGTCTGTCGCTGGACCTGCTCAGGAGTGATCCCCAGAGCCGCTAAAATGCGCATTGCCATGCTGTTTTCATCTCGAGACATTGCAAGAATGAGGTGCTCGGTACCAACTGTGGTTGCTTTATCAGCAACCGATTCCGCCAGGGCTTGTTCCAGCAAACGCTTGATATCATCGCCCAGAGCCGAGGGCTCACTTGTTTTTGGCTCTTCCTTCCCTCTCATTTCTTTCAAAACCGCACGGATGCTGTCTGTCTCTACACCCAAATCTTCCAAAACCCGATTAGCGGCAGTACCAGTTTCGATGCTAAGTCCGAGCAGCAAATGTTCGCTGCCAATTTCACTAGCCTGTTCAGTTTCTGCTTCTTGTTGAGCAATGCTCAGCACTCGTTTTGCTTTTTGTGTAAATTTGTTCATGCCAGCCATGGCATACCTCCTGTTACTACTTTTTCAATGCCGCTTCGTTATCCCGATAATTTGATTCTGCGGCAAGAAAATCAGACGGGGAACATGTCTACATGACACCAGAGGTTGTGTAAATTTTGCACAAACCTGTTAATGCGAGTATACCAAAATTAGACTTCCAAGTCGCGTCTCCGTAGCAATTATGACGAAAAGTTAATAGTAGACGATCGCGCGTGTTGCATGGTGCCTCAACAAACCTCAGGCGGCGTGGGCACACTAAGCTTGAATGCACGCAGTTTCTTCCCTTATCATCCGGAGACCTACACGCAAATCCATCCTCGGGTAAAATAGACGCCATCAGGAGTAGCCATGAATATATCTGAACTATTTAACCATAAAAAGACCCTCTTTTCGCTGGAAATCTTCCCTCCGAAAAAAGATTCTCCCTATAATGTTATCTACAACACTCTGCTCAAGCTGCGCGGCATCCCAGCAGATTTCATCAGTGTCACCTACGGAGCGGGCGGCTCGCGGGCACAGCAAGATAAGACCCTCGAAATCGCTTCACTAATTTTGCGTACATATCACACAGAACCGGTGGCCCACCTCACCTGTGTCAATGCGGACCGGGAACAGGTTTTGGAAACTTTACGCCAGTTCAAAGAAAACAACGTGGAAAACATCATGGTTTTGCGGGGCGATATCTCACCGGATTGCCCTCCAAAATCGGATTTCAAATATTCCTCCGATCTGGCAGCCTTCATCAAGGCTCATGAGCCGGGGTTCAACCTGTTGGGTGCCTGCTATCCTGAGAAACATTACCAGGCGGAATCGATGGATGAGGACATCGAGCACTTGAAAATCAAGATCGACAATGGTATCACCCACCTGATCACACAACTCTTTTTTGACAATGAGAAGTTTTACACTTTTCGTGACAAAGCCGAGAAAGCCGGAGTAAGCGTACCAATCGAAGCCGGCATTATGCCCATCACCAATTCCCGCCAGATCGAGCGCACGGTTGCCCTCAGCGGCGCCAGCGTACCGGCCAAACTACAGCGGCTTTTTGATCGCTATGGGAATAATGAAAAAGCTTTGTTCGATGCTGGGATTCATTATGCCATTGAACAGATTATGGACCTGATCGCCAATGATGTTCGCGGAATTCACCTTTACACGATGAATAACGTGGAAATCGCTACCCGGGTCAGTGATGCAGTGGTAAATGTCCTCGAAGCAGAGAACAATACCGCGAGAGCAGTTCTCTAACAATCACTCCACTTCGGAGAAGCAAAGTCCAGCCGAAGGCTGGTTACATTAGGGAATGGAACTCAGCTGGGGGGTAAAGCCTCGCTCAGAATGGAAAAGCAGATTGTCAATCGTTTTGCCAGGGCAAACACTCTTCGGTGTGTTGAAAAATAATGGCAAAACGGCTCGCAATGACTGAAAAGAGAACTGAAAGTTACTCCCACCAGGCTCCATCTGGCCAGGCTTTTGCATATGAAACCAAAATCGCTTCAACTGTGTTATTGAAGGTCGGGTTTATTGCCCGCAACTCCGGGTGTTGTCGATAAAACTCCACCGTTCTGGCGATCCCTTCGCGGAACGGTACCGTACAGACAAATTCTGGTACCAGGGCTTTGATCTTGCTATTGTCCAGGATGAAACTTTGTGCCTTATCACCCAACAAGCCTCTTCCCCATTCCTCGTCGAACTGAGCGATCAGATCAGAGGGAACATGCACGATTTTGGGCTCCACACCCACTGCATCTGCCAGTTTACCCACGATCTGGTCCCAGGTTTGCCATTCATCGGAGGTAATGTGATAGGCCTGCCCAATCGCTTCTTCCTTGCCAAATAAGCCCACAAACCCTTTGGCAAAATCACTGCTGTGGGTAAGGGTCCAGATGGAGGTGCCATCACCATAGGTGATCACCGGTCTGCCCTGCAGCATGCGCTCTACAAATGTCCAGCGACCAGTGATCGGAATATAACCTTCGTCATAAGTATGAGATGGCCGCACAATCGTGACGGGAAATCCTTCTTCAAAGTAGGCTTGCATCAGGCGCCTCTCACAGGCGATCTTATCCCTGGAGTATTGCCAGACAGGATTATCGAGAGGGGTGTCTTCGGTCACCGGCAGTTTTTCGGGAGGAGTCTGGTAAGCACTGGCGGATGAGATGAAAATGTACTGGTTCGTTCGCCCACGAAAAAGCTGCAGATCTACTTCGACATGCTCGGGGTTAAACCCTAAAAACTCGATGACCACGTCAAACTTGCGGTCTCCCAGAGCTTGGCGTACGTTATCCGGCTCGCGGATATCAGCCAAAATCATTTCTGCTCCAGTCAGCGGCTCACGCAGGGTGCTTTTTCCCCGGTTGAGCAAACTGACTTCGCACCCTTTTTCGATTGCCAGCTTGGAACAATTGTAGCTAATGGTGCCTGTGCCGCCGATGAATAATACTTTCATAACATACCTCCAGGGTCTAAACAGGATTGCGGACTGATGCTTTTTTTCCAGAAAGCAATAGCCTGATCAAAACCAGGTACAAAAGAGCAACAAGCAACATGGCAATCCGAATGCCCAACAGGTCTGCCAAAAAACCCAAAGCGAAGGGCAGCAAAAGGATGGCGACACCGCTGGCAAGCGTGGTCGCTGAGCCAGCTGCCGCCCGTGCTGCTCCGGCGGCGTCGAAAGACAGCGTGACAAAGCTGGCGTACAGATTTGCCACACCTAACCCGCCTAAAAACAGACCGACCAACGATACAAACTGCGACTCTCCCAGCCAAAACACCACAAAGCCCAGCGCGCCTATGGCGACCGAGACGATTAGGATCAGAAAGCGTTCATATTTTTGCAGCAACAACGAGCCGAGGTAGCGCCCGACAACCATGCCGACCAAAAACAAACTCACCCATTGCGTCGCACTCTCTTTTGGCATCGCCAGGTGAGCCTGCATGTAATCAGATCCCCAATAGATCATGCAGAACTCAATCGATATAGAAATCACCAATGTAACCCAGAAAAGCCAATACCTGCCTGGCAGTTTGCTTTGCCTATTTGTTTTCTGAAGTTCTGCCTGTTTGTTTTTCCATGGAAACTTAGGGGATAGCAGAATCCCCAAACCGATCAGAAAAGCCAGGGAGGTGACCAGGTAAACGGCTGGTCGCCAAGTGACAGCCATCGCACCAAAAAACCCGACTGCGATTGGCGCCAGGGTGCTGAAGAGCGACGTTAGTGTATTCGCCTCCGAAACCCCGACCTTGCCATGTTCGCCCATCTCATCGGCTAAAATCGCCGGGTTGGTCGAGACGATCAAAGAACCAATCGCCCCCATCAAGAATAGACCAATCAAGGTGAGGAAGGGATGATTCCCTAAAACAAAGATCAAACCACCAATCCCCAAACCGATTCCGCCCAGACCAAGTGCCTTCCATTCGGACAGTTTCTTCAGAATGGAATGCCCGAATAAACCCATCATAACCATTCCAAGAGCCAGGGCGGAGGTATGCAAACCCCCCAGAGTAAAAGATAAGTTGAACTCATCCCGCAAATACGTTACTGCAGGTCCGGCGACATTGAGGATGTAGCCAAAGCAGGACAACATAATATAGACCAGCCAGACTCGCGATCCCCGCTTGATTTTGGTTTTTTTCTGGCTGGTTATAGTTTCCATCGAATGTTAATCCTCGTGTTTTTTGTTTTCTGGTTTGCCTTCAAGCATTTCCTTGTATTTTACAGCACCCCAACGGTTAGCGTAACCGCTCCAGACATTGATGCTGATGAATATTCCTACCAGGGGTAAACCGATCATACCGAGAAGAAGCCCCCAGGTGATTCCGTTTTTCGCCCCTTCCCAGCCTGCGCCACTGTAACCTAAAACTGCCAGGATCAAAGTTATCACCAAAACTGCCACTCCATACCATAAAGCTATACGCAAGTAGCTCTTCCAATTGTGCCGGCTGTATTCTTCTGGTTGGGGATCCGAGTTTCCGATGTTTTGCTGATTTTCGTTCATACTTTTTTCAGTCCTTGATGAAGCTGGGCATTTTACGGACAAAATGGCAGGTATATCCGCCCGGTAATTTCTGCAAATAGTCCTGGTGATAGTCTTCAGCAATCCAGAAGGTAGTCAGTGGTTCCAACGTCGTTACGACTGGTTGTTTCCACTGCCCGCTTTTATTAACCAGTTCGATCATTTCTTCAGCGGCTTTCTTTTGCTCTTCATCACGGTAAAAAATAGCCGATCGATAAGAACTGCCGATGTCGTTGCCCTGCCGATTAAGCGTGGTAGGGTCGTGCATGCGGAAAAAGAAATCCAGTAAGTGTTTCAAATCAGTTTTGCTTGGGTCGAAGACGATTTTTAGTGCTTCAGCATGACCAGGGTGGTTTTGGTAAGTGGGGTGATCGTTTTTACCGCCAGTATAGCCGGCATCGGTATCAAGTACGCCGGGCTGCTGTCGGAAAAGTTCCTCCATACCCCAAAAACACCCGCCTGCTAGCACAAGTTCATCTCTTTTGTTGTTGTTCATTTTTACTTCCATTTTTCCTGGGAGACCGTGGCAGGTCTGCCCTACAATTTATTTACCTCCCCTCCCCTGGAGAAGGATCGAGGAGGGTCAATTTATCCGTTGTGTTCATATGCCAATTTGATTAATTGGCGAACCTCATCGGTAATATCCGCGACTGAACCCAATCCAATCTTATGTGTCGACTGACCCGGTAAGCTGTTAGTGTTAAGCAGGGCTGAATCGGGCTCTTCTTTAAAACGTAAGCCAAGGTCAACACGTGTTTTGGTGGATGCCTGCACAGCTGCGAACTGGCGTTTCCGTATGAAGGGGGTGTAACCACTCCGCCCTTCAACCGATACATCATCGCCCAATCCTTCGATGATTTCTCGCAATGCATCGAAAATCGGTCTCAAAGCTGCCTTCTCGCCCTGGTACTGTGAATCGATATAACCTTCCACGCCGGGGCGTACCCAACCTGCCTCCCTGGCTGCCGCATCGGCGATCGCCCATTGGCTGTTCTGCAAGATGCTGTGCTCTGCTTTGAGCCAATTACGCACCGCCTTCTGGTCCAGCGGGTCGATGCCCGAAACGCGCACCGCCTCTACCCATTCTTCCAGGGTCCTGCCTGTACGCTCTTTCATGCTATCGGTTACGGAACTCATCATATCGGAAGGGGACATCAGTTTTGCCATGGGTGATCCTTTTTATAAGATGGAGTAATTGTACCCGTGGCATAACTACGTTTCCACATAATGTTGAACAATTAAACCCGATCAAGAAACCCCTTCTCCAAAAACAGATTTTCTAATGATTTTTTTACAATCACCAATTATATTATTAGCATAAGCCAATATAAGGAAGCCATGCCAAGAAAACCGAGTCTCAAAATTATTCGATCTAACCCGCCCACCCTGACCTTCAGCCCGGTGGAACCCGATCCGAACGCAAAGCAGGGGAGTATCACGCTGCTGCTGGAAGAGTGGGAAGCATTGCGGTTGGTTGATTATGCCGGGCTCGAGCAAACCGAGGCGGCGCTTTCGATGGGCATCTCCCGTCAAAGCGTTCAGATGCTCCTGGCTTCAGCCAGAACCAAACTGGCTCGTGTAGCAGTCGAAGGTTTGTCCCTGCACATTCAAGCTGAATCAAAACAAACCTCCAGAAGAGAAATTCTATTTATGAAAAGGAACTCGAAAATGAAAATAGCAGTAAGTACTCAAAACGGTGAGGTTTTTCCTCATTTTGGGCGAACACCAGAATTCTACATTGTCAATTCTGAAGACGGAAAAATCACCGACGAAAAAGTCATCCCTGCCCCAGCTGAAGGACATTTTGCCCTGGTAAACTTTTTAGCCGAACAAGACGTAGATGCAGTGATTGGCGGTTGGATTGGCGGGGGAGCCGTCAATGGTCTGCGGTCAGCCGGAATCAAAGTATATTCAGGTGCGTCCGGACCTGTGAAAGAACAGGTACTTTCTTTGCTTAGCGGTCAACTGCCCCAGGAAGGCGATGCTTTCAAAGAAGAAGGCGGGCATGGCTGCGGCTGTGGAGATAGTGAGGGGCATGAACATGCTCACAACATGGAACATGAGCATGATTGTGGCTGCGGGCATGACGAAGAACATGAAACAGCTCATGAGGGCACAGAGGAACATGTTCATGAGCACCAGAAGCACGTTCATGAGCATCAGGGGCACGTTCATGAGCATCCATTGGAGCATGATCATGAGCATGGCCGCAACCGTGACCATGCTCATGAACATCAACACGAGGGAGATCGTGAATACCGCAGAGGCTACCATCACAAATAATGTTTAGTTTCTGAACCTCAACGAAAAGACCAGGGAAAATCCCTGGTCTTTTCAACAAGAAAATGTTCCAAGATCAATTAAGGCAAAAAACCTTTTACCTCAGACAAACGCATGACTTCCTCCGCCTGTTCTATACAATAGTCAGAAAGAGGTTCACCTCTAAGATTGTCCACCATGACCTCCTGTAGTTGGTTTTCTACTGGTTTAATCACATACACGATCGTTTCCCCTGTAGCGACCAGGAACCAGCGGTCGATTATAAATTCAGTTTGACCAATTTCTTTAATCGAGGTTTCCACGCCATGCCTGTTGGGGTCCATTCCATGACCGGCCTGGTAATAAATCTGGCATCTGCTGTCCTCATTTAGTACAAGGGGGTTAAAAGAGTCATACTTGGCATCAACATACCAAAGGGTTGAATCGTAGGTCAGGTAAAAACCATTTCCCATATCTACTGATGCTATTTCTACGGGGGCTTCTGTTACTACTTCCGCTGTCGCGGTCGGAAGATCAATGGTTTCTTCAACAGTAGGCTCGGGAGTTGCTGTGTCGGCAATTTTAGGTTCTTCTGTTGCAGGATCTGTCTCGAGAGGAGTAAGAATTGGTTCACAGCCTGTCGATATCAATATAAAAATGCAGCTAAATAAAATAAGTCGTAATATTTTTTTCATGTTTCCCTCCAGGAAACTATTGTCAAACTTATTATAGGTGAATTGA
>DHUW01000082.1:0-1518 GCA_002409365.1 Anaerolineaceae bacterium UBA5224
CTGCTGGCAACCGATATCTCCCAGGAAGCGCTTGAAGTTGCCAACCACAATGCTGAAAAACATAACAGTGCCGACCGGATTTGTTTTGCATGCGTTGACCTCCTGCCGGAAACGACTGAAAATGTGGATTTGATCTGTGCTAATCTGCCTTACATTCCAACCTCAAAGCTTTCTGAAGTGAACAGCCTGGGCTGGGAACCTACACTTGCATTGGATGGCGGAGAAAGCGGATTGAATTTGATCGACCAGTTGCTTGGCAGATCCACAACGATTATGAACACACCAGGGCTTTTATTGCTCGAGACCGAGGAAACTCTCGGAAAGCAAACCGTTGAATTGGCGCGCCGGTACTTCCCGACCGCTGAAATCACCCTCTACCAGGACCTAGCCCACCGTGACCGACTGGTCACAATAGAGATGAAATGATTCAAACCAAAATTTTTTCCGTCGATGACCCAAACACAATTCCCTCAGCGATGACTGCTTTGTCAGCAAATGAGCTGATCGTATTTCCGACCGAGACGCTTTACGGCCTGGCGAGCCAGATCAATGAGATCAGCCTGCAAAAAATCTACACCGCCAAACAGCGCCCTGAAGAGAAAGCCATTCCGGTTCTCCTCGGAAATCTTGAGCAACTCAACGAGCTTGTATCAGAGATCAAGCCTGAAGTTTTAGCCTTAATGAATGCTTTTTGGCCTGGTCCCCTCACGCTGGTGATGCCCAAAAAAAATGGGTTACCTAAATCTCTCACGCCTTACCCCGGATTGGCCGTACGCATGCCTGACCACCCCTTTGCATTGAACTTGCTTCAACAAACCGGACCACTGGCAGTGACCAGTGCCAATATCTCCGGAGGGCAAAACCCATCCACAGTAGAAGAAGTCTATGCGCAACTGAATGAGCATGTTTCACTGATCATTGATGCCGGCGTTAATCCTGGCGGCAAAGCATCCACCATTGTTGATTGCCAGGGTAAATTGCCTGTGCTTTTGCGTGAAGGTCCGATTCCCTTTGAGAAAATCTTAGAGGTTTGGAAACGAGCATAGTCGATAAAAGCGATTACGTATCCTTCTCCTTGGAGAAGAGGGACCGCTGGCGGTGGATGAGGTGACAGTTTATTCTCAAAAGATGACGAAACAGCTGATGCTCAATCGAAATCCAGGCTTACAGACACCCCCTTTCGCAGGATTTTGCTTCTCACAAGAAGAATGACAAAAAAAAGGAACTGGTAATCATCCAGTTCCTTTTTATGTCCATTAAGATTTGTTATTACTCTTTGATCTCAGCCTCATCCTTGACTTCGACTTCTGCATCCACTTTCTTTGACCGGCGTTTGGCATTCGATTTGCGGATGGCGCGAACGAGGAAGTAAATTCCAACACCCAGCGGGATCAGGAAGGGCAGACAACTGATACCGAAGCGAATCAGGAAGTCGACCAGATCCTGGAATGTTCGCACTAGGCGCTCCAGGGATTCCTTTACCACACCCTGCGGTTTCCAACCACCGATCTCGATCGG
>DHUW01000082.1:1830-7966 GCA_002409365.1 Anaerolineaceae bacterium UBA5224
CAATTGTTCTTCGGCTGCTTTCAGGTTGCGTAAGCGGCTGTTTGAATCGACAAAATCAGAAGTGACATCCTGCCCGGAAAGGCTCTCAGAGAGAATGCCTTCTTTGCCAGTAGCAGACATTTGCCGGACTGTCTCCATTGCCTGCTCCAGTTTATCTGCTGGAACGCGAATGGTTACAGATGTATGGGCGTAGGAAACATTATTATATGATGTCTCGGTGTAGCGATTTGAACTGACCACGTATCCGCCCAGTTGTTTTGCCAGGTCGGAAGTGGCTTGCATTGCCTGAACAGTATCAGCAACCGAGACTTGCATGGTTGCCGTCTGGATCACCATTCGCTCCTGCACATCTCCTTTTACCTCAGACGGAGCAGCTGGTGCTTCTTCCATCTCAGGGGGCATGGCACCCATTTCGTTTTCGTAACCTATTGCAGGTACAACTGAATCCTGGCTCGTTTTTGCTGGCGCACAAGCACCCAGGGCGAGCAACAAAACAATCCCGATCAAAAATAGTTTCTTCTTCATTTTTCTCCAATCACAAGTTGTATTTCTGCAATTAAGACGCAAGCTAATGAGAAAAGTTCCGCTTACGAAAAGGAAATTTTTATGTCCCGATCAACAAACGTGTGGCTTGCCTTTTTGGTATACCGGATTGAAGGATTCGTTTAACAACGGACTCGATGTCATAATTGACGCGCTTGAATAGAAACGTACCTTCTTCATCATCCCAGATCACGAAAGCAGCGCGTGGGTCGAAATTGCGGGGTTGCCCAACCGAGCCTGGATTCAAAATAAAGCGCCCATCAGGCTTCCAGCGATCGCCAGTATCAGGCAGCAAAATTTTGACCTCGTCGTTATCATCCAATACGAAAATGCATGGAACATGGCTGTGACCCACCAGGCAGCCCTGGGTTGAAAAATTGCTGAAATTGGCTTTTGCGATTCCTGCAGTGAGAATGTATTCCCATATCGGATTGCGAGGACTTCCGTGTGCCAGGGTCAGTTCTTCAATTTCGAGTTTAAGCCGGAGCAACTCCAAAAAATCGCGGCTCTCCTGGTTGATCATGCCAGATTGAACCCGGATAGCCGCCGCCGCTTCAAAATTGAAGCGTTCAATCGAGATGAAATCCATTAAAGCTGCGTCATGGTTGCCCATCATCGCCTGCAAGTTGGGCTGGGAACGCAGCAATGCGATGCATTCGTTGGGGTCGGGACCGTAACCGACGACATCACCCAAAAACCAGACCTGGTCCACCTCGCCAGCGGCTTTAAGCACTGCTTCGAAGGCAGTTAGGTTAGCGTGAATATCAGACAGGATCAGTGTGCGCATTTTAGGGCATATTGAAGGTGATGCTCCAGTTGCCGTTTTCGACAACTGACGGTGAGGTTAACCCGAAGATCGCTATCCAGGTATTGCCGGGTTTCAAATGGAACGGATTCCCCTGGGCATCCACGAATTGGATGGGCTTGTCACTTTGAGGTGTTTTCCAAAAAACCTCGTAAGCCTGACCATCCCGAAAAACAGTTGCCTCGTAACCACTGGAATTACCGACCAGGTCAATCTGGTGAAGTGTGCCCTTTATTTCAGTATAGGGAGCTTTCAAAACGATGACATTCGAAAAGCTCAACTGTTCACCTGTATTTTGATCGATCAGAGGTTGATAGTTGTAGTAAGTACTCTCATCGATGGTCCAGTTTTGATACTTGCCAGTTTCGGTATTGTAAATCCATTGCGCCTTACCTACGTCCGTCCAGATGATCCACACACTGGCGCCTGCTGCCCCACCTGTGGGTGCTGTTTCTGAAAACGCCATACCGCTCAGGTCAGGGTTGTCGTTAGCATAGCCGAGGTAATTGAAGTAGTTGGAGAGTGCTGGCGAATTACCAAAAACGCTGTAAACGTAATTTCGCCCATCATCGCATACGCCTGGGCACAAATATTTATCCAAAAAATAGCGGCCGGGGATGTAGGCATCAACGAAGGGCAAAACGTCTTCCTTGTCTCCACCAGTTGCACCAACCACCGCCTGGTACATGCTTCCGAGCTGACCATCGACCCGGCGAATGGAGCGTATCGGACCGATCTTGTCAGAATCCTGCCCATAATAAAGGGCGGCATAGCGGTCGCTGCCCCAACCGATGTAATAATCGAAAACAATGTCCGCAGAAGAGAGCCCCCAATGTGGTTGGTAGTCGATAAGGTGGTTGGAGACCTTCATGATTACCGGTCTGCGGCGTAAAAGGACTGGATCGGCGACTTTGAGACCAGTGAGGGGGTTTACGCCTTCCGGGTAGTTGTCCGGTCCGATGACATCAGCTGAAGGAGGCGTCTTGGTAGGCGTTGGAGTAGCAGTGTTTTCGAGAGTTGGGGTTGGAGATGAAGTAGCTTGCGGAGATTGACTGGGCGTTGCTGTTCCTGTTGGGAGAGTTTGTGTTTGTTGTTTGATCACGGCTGTGACCGTGCCGGCGATGGCGGTTTGCTGACCAGCAGTGAGCCCTGAAGGGCTCATCGGTACGCAGGCAGTGATGATTAGCGTAAGTGAAATAAATAAGAGGGGAAGCAGGTTTCTGGTTTTCATTTCATCTCCCTTAATACAACAATTCTACCCCATCGGGCAAAAGGCTTGGCAGGTTGATCGAGTGAGGTGGATCAGATGAAATTTTCAACCAGCTTACCTGGTAACCTCGCTCCGCTGTAAATGAAACACTTTACTTACAGGGTTGGATTTGATTATTCTTCAAACAACAAATCCATCCGGCTGACGCCAGCATCGAAGGGTTTTGCCAGGGGATGATGCACCACCATGGCAGCGGTCGATTGCTCTGGAACCAGCTGCCAGGCTGAGGTCAGGCTCATTCCCAACTCTTTTTCGACAGGCAGCAAATTGAAAACTTTGCGGTGTTCCCGCAGCCAGGGCAGTGCCGGGTAACCCCAGGAATAGCGGAAACCCTGTTCGATTCCAATGCCCATTTCTGCACGGATTTGCATATGGATATACTCCGCTGTAGCTTCCGCCATCTGAACCGCCAGACCATGCAGGAAGTAACCTTCAGAATACTCTTCCTGACTGTCGAGTTGTTCAATACGCTGCGTGGCTGCTTTACCAACTGTGACCACCTGCAGTGCCAGGATGTCAAAGCGGGGGCTGCCCACAGGCAAAAAGTAATCGCTCAGGCACAAACCTTCCCCTTCCGATTGACGGGGAAAATTCAGACGGGTCAGTTCGACGGGATGCTCAACATTACTGTGCAATGAGTCATATATCACCAGGTCGTTGCCCTCCGCCCAAACGGGGTAGTAGCCATAAACAGCCTGTGGCTTTATCCATCCCTCGCTTCTTACCTCTTTTAGCATGCGGAGACGGCGCCGATCGAATTCAGCTTTCAGCTCCTGCCATTCCTGCCCACGGACCTGTTTGGCACCCCAGTTGAGCCGGTAGAGACTGGAAAGATCGATCAGTTCTGCAATCTCATCGAAAGGCAGCTCTTTCTTGATTCGAACACCAAGAGGTTCGACACAAGGGATCACCTCAGCTGGTGGAACATTGCGGGTTAGTTCAGTGATTTGGCTGTCTTTTGTTTGCTCTGGCGCTTCGGGCTTATAAGACGGTTTCTGCTGAAGTTTGCTCTTCTTTTGCGGGTCAACCAACTGATCCATGACATTAAGACCTTCAAACGCGTCTTTGCAGTAGAAAATTCCTGCAGTATAGGGACCCAATTCAGTCGTACTGGCAATTCGTTCGGCAAACTGGGAATTGATCGCCGCTCCTCCAATCAGGATTGGCATCTCAATGCCCCGGCGTTGAAATTCATTGGCAATCAGGGGCATTTGTTTACTTGTCGAAACCAGCAATGCGCTCAAACCAACTGCGTCTGCCTTCTCTTCCACTGCTTTACTGATGATCTCTTCGGCCGGTACTTGTTTACCCAGGTCGATCACGTCGTAGCCGTTATTTGCCAAAATCGTCCGCACCAGGTTTTTGCCGATGTCATGAACATCGCCATAGACCGTCGCCAGCACGATTTTGCCTTTGCTCAAGCCTTCCTGTCGATTGAGGTATTTTTCAAGATGGGTGACAGCTTTCTTCATCACCTCCGCCGACTGGAGCACAAAGGGCAGGATCAACTCGCCGGAACCAAAGCGATCACCAACTTCTTTCATTGCCGGTAAAAGAACCTGGTTGAGAATGTTCACAGCTTCTTCTGCCTTGGGGCGATCGCTTCCGTTCAAAATCTCGTCAATGTCTGCTTCCAGATCGTTTTTCTGCCGCAGAAGGACTCGTTGAAAAAGCCGTTCGCGGGCATTCAAACCTTCGAAAGGATCTTTTTTGTTCGCCACTTCTTCACCGCTTTCAGCATGGCTCTCGAACCAGGTTACCAGTTTTTCGAGAGCATCGTCAGAACGATTGAAGATCAGATCTTCTGCCAGTTGTTTTTCTTCTTCCGGGATCTCACCATAAGGCCGGATGTGCGCCGGATTGACGATCGCCATGTCCAGCCCAAATTCAACTGCATGATGCAGAAAAACGCTGTTGATCAGCTTGCGGGCAGGCTGCGCCAGACCAAAAGAGATATTGCTGACACCCAGGCAGGTGTGCACACCGGGCAGTTCGGTTTTGATCGCCTGAATACCCTTCAGCGTTTCCATAGCGCTGCTGCGCCAAACCTCCTCCCCGGTTGCCAGGGTAAAAGTGAGCGGATCAAAAACCAAATCCTGCGCCTTTAATCTGTAATCCTGAGTTGCCAATGCATACAAACGACGGGCGACAGCCAGTTTTCTCTCCGCCGTCTTCGCCATGCCCTCTTCGTCAATGGTCAAACACAGTACTGCAGCACTGTATTTGCGGGCAAGGGTGAAGATCTTCCCTGCTTTTTCTTCGCCGGATTCGAGGTTGGTGGAATTGATCAGGCTGCGACCTGGAAAAGTTTGCAGGGCAGCTTCTGCTACTGCAACTTCAGTGGTATCGATCACCAACGGAACCGGCACTTCCAGCGAAAGGCGCTTGACAATCTTGCGCATCAACTCGGCTTCATCACTGCGTTCGGTCGTCGCGACACTGATGTCCAACCCATGCGCTCCGAAATCCAACTGATCTCGGGCAACCTGCAAAATCGCATCAAAGTCTTCGGCTAATAACAGACGTTTGAAAGCTTTGGAGCCCTGGGCGTTCATGCGTTCGCCGATAATAAAAGGTGCCGGTTGCTGCTCGATCTGGACTGATTGCACCGCTGATGCGAGCATGGCTTCAACCTCAGGTTGGGGTTTGACGGGTTGCGTTGCTGCAAATTTCTGGGAAAGCGCTTTAATATGTTCTGGGCGCGTCCCACAGCAACCCCCAACTACACGCACACCATATTTGCTGACATATTCGGCCAGCTGCTCTGAAAAATCATCGGGGGTCAAGGGGTAAACAGCCTGTCCGTCGATATTGAGAGGTAAACCTGCGTTCGGTATAACTGAAATTGGCAGCCGGGTATGGGATGTCAGATACATAATGGATTCACGCATGTGCTCCGGACCAGTCGAGCAGTTGAGCCCTATTACATTCACGTCCATGCCATCCAAAATTGCAGTAACAGCCGTGATATCGGTGCCTAAAAGCATCTTCCCATTCACATCCAGGGTTACCTGGGCTTGAATAGGGAGCCAACGTTGTTCCTGCTTTTGAGCTTTGCGGATGCCATTGATGGCTGCCTTGACTTCCAGGATATCATTGGAGGTCTCGATTAAAAGGAGATCAACCCCACCGCGGATCAGACCAACTGCCTGCTCACTGAAGGCATCTTGCAGTTCATCAAAGGTAATATCGGACATTTCGGGATCGCTGGTAGAGATCAGTTTGCCTGAGGGACCCATCGATCCCGCTACGAATCGCGGTTTCTCGAGGGAGGAATACTCGTCGGCAGCCTGGCGGGCGAGTGTCGCGGCTTTTTCGTTCAGTTCCACGACGCGATCCTGTAAACCGTAGTCAGCCAGTGTGAGGCGATTTGCACGGAAAGTGTCTGTTTCGACCACATCAGCACCAGCCTCGAGGAAGGAGCGATGAACTCGCAGGACATTCTTGGGGCTCATCAGAACAAGAGCATCATTGCAGCCAACCAGTTGCTCGCCACCGTAATCTTCTACTGTCAGGTT
>DHUW01000056.1:0-13061 GCA_002409365.1 Anaerolineaceae bacterium UBA5224
TCCAATAAACGGGGTGCACTACATAAACCTCACCTTTTTCAATTTCAGAAAATTAATCTCTGCGGGGGGGACGGCGGTCGCCACCACTGGAGCGTCTATCGCCACCAGAGTGTCTGTCACCACCGCGACGGTCACCACCGCGACGATCACCACCATGGCGTTCGCCGCCATGGCTTCCACCGCCAGATTTACTGCGGGGATTATCGTGTTCGCGGGCTTCCTCTGCAGTCCAGCCTTCCAGCAATGCCTTTCGGGAAAGTCTGATCTTGCCTTCAGGGGAGATATCGATGACCATAACAGTCAATTCGTCACCCAAGCTGACTACATCTTCTACCTTTTCAACACGATCTGATGCCAGCTGAGAAATGTGCACCATACCGTCAACGCCGGGCAGGATTTCGACAAAAGCACCAAAATCGGCTATGCGCACTACTTTGCCAGTGTAAATCTTGCCGATTTCAGCGGTTTCGGTAAGGGATAGAATGCGATCGCGGGCTTCTTCAAAACCGGTACCACCAGTTGAGGCGATAAACACGGTGCCATCTTCACTGATATCGATCTTGGTGTTGGTTTCTTCCTGTAGAGCACGAATGTTCTTGCCACCGGGACCGATGATTGCTCCGATTTTGTCAACCGGTACTTTGATCGATTCGATACGAGGAACATGGGCTTTCAGGCTTGGCCGAGGTTCAGCGATAGTCTTGAGCATCTGGTCCAAGATATAGAAGCGGGCAGATTTTGCACGATCCAGGGCTTCAGCCATCACTTCGGGGGTAATGCCACCGATTTTGATGTCCATCTGCAGGGCGGTTATGCCATTGCGGGTACCTGCCACTTTGAAGTCCATATCGCCAAGGTGATCTTCCATACCCAAAATGTCTGTCAAGATGACGTGCTTGTCGCCTTCTTTGATCAAACCCATGGCAACACCAGAGACCGGGTTGGTGATCGGCACACCAGCATCCATCAATGCCAGGGTGGAGCCACAAACAGAACCCATTGAAGAGGATCCGTTGGAAGCCATTACCTCGGACACCAGGCGCAGCGTGTAAGGGAAAGTCGCTTCGTCAGGGATAACGGGCAAAAGTGCTCGTTCAGCCAGGGCGCCGTGACCAATCTCGCGTCGTGATTGTCCACCAAGGCGTTTTGTTTCACCAGTGGAGTAAGGCGGGAAATTGTAATGATGCATGTAGCGTTTTGATTCGAGGCCGTTCAGGTTGTCCAGTTCCTGGGCTTCCTTGGGGGTACCAAGGGTTGCCAGGGTTAATACCTGGGTTTCACCTCGGGTGAAAAGACCGGAACCATGGGCACGAGGAGAAATATCGACTTCGGTGCTGATCTCACGCACCTCGAAGACCTTGCGATGGTCAGGGCGTTTGCCGTAGTTCAAAATTCTTTCGCGGATAATTTCTCTTTCAGCGTCCTCATAAGCAGCGCTGTAAGCTGCCAGGGCTTCGGCGGTCGGTTCTTCTCCAGCAGCTTCGAGCAGGTAAGCGGCTTTGATCTCAGCGATACCGCCATAGAGATTGTCCTTGCTATAATCCTGATCCAAAAGTGCTTCCAAACGAGAGCGGATAGCCTCTTTTGCCTGGGCAGTCAGGCTGTTGTCTTTCACAGAAAGTTTGACTTCCTTCTTCGGTTTACCGATCTCGGCTGCCATTTTGAGCTGGGTTTCAATGATCGGCTGGATGGCTTTGTGCGCTAATTGCAGGGCTTCTGCCATCAAAACTTCGGTTACTTCGTTTGCACCGGCTTCAACCATCAGGATGGCATCTTTTGTACCGGCAACACGCAGATCGAGTGTTGAGACGGCCATTTGCTGCATCGTGGGGTTGACCACCAGGTCGCCATCGACAAAAGCGATGCGTACTGCACCGACAGGACCACCAAAGGGAATGTCCGAGATCATCAGGGCAGCCGAAGCGGCGTTGATGGCGAGCATATCCAGTGGGTTTTCGTCGTCCGCAGAAAGAGACATGAGAACGACCTGCACTTCGTTGCGCATTCCTTCGGGGAAAAGCGGGCGCAGAGGGCGGTCGGTGAGGCGAGCCACAAGCGTGGCATCTGTGGAGGGGCGGCCTTCACGGCGGAAGAACGATCCGGGGATTTTACCTCCGGCATACATGCGCTCTTCGTAGTCCACGGTCAGCGGGAAGAAATCGGTTCCTTCACGAATGCCTCCCATGGTCGTGGCAGCGAACATCATCGTGTCGCCCTGCCTTAAAATTACTGATCCGCCAGCTAAACGGGCAATCCTGCCGGTTTCAAAACTGACTTCTTTACCTCCAAGTTGGGAGAGGTAATACTTTGCTTCAGGTTTCATTTTTTTCCTTTCACCTGTTGCCAGATCAGGGACTGAAAATCGGTGACCAATATTGATCAGCGCTTTTCAATTCCCGTCTGGCTGATTAAAATCCACAATTACCTCTTCAGTGTTACTGGAGAGGTAAAAGTGGTTGATTACTGTCTTTCTGAAATTACTTCCTGCGGATGCCCAAAGTTTCGGTGATGCTCATAAAGCGATCGTAGTCTTTCTGGCGTAAGTAAGCCAGAAGGCGGCGGCGCTGACCGACGAGTTTCAACAGACCGCGACGTGAACTTTCATCGTGCTTGTTCGTGCGCAGGTGGTCAGTTAGTTGAGCGATTCTCTTGGAAAGCAAAGCAATTTGAACCTCGGGGGAACCAGTGTCACCCGATTTGGTTGCGAATTGATTGATAATCTCAGTTTTTTCAGTTTTTGTTAATGCCATGACGTATGCTCCTATACATATATTTTTTTTGCAGGTCTCCCTGTTTGCAGCCACAAATAAAGGACCGCGCACCGGACCAGTCATTAGCAGAAATTATAACAGGATTCGATTTGCGTGCAAGCAAGAAGTTGGTGCGAATTTTCCACTGCACTTCATTATTGCCACTGGAATTCGCGGTAGACAGATTAGATGGGCTCATCTCATAACAGGGCAAGCATGAAACCTGGTTCAAAAAAATTAGTCATGAGAGAACAGCAAACGGGCGGGTTTGCGACCCGCCCGTAAGGAAATCAATTGTTGAAAAAGTCATCTTCCTGAGCAAAAAGATGACCGGACTAAGAACAGTTACGATTTGATAACCAGTGTGCCGGCGATCATGTCATGCAAAGCTTGCTTCTTTTCTGTGAATGCTGCCATAATGAAGCCGAAAAACAGGATCAAAGCAGACAGGATCTTGGCGAGATATCGCACAGCTGCCTTGCCGAAACTGATGCGCGCACCAGACAAGTCAGTGACCTTGATCCCCAGCAGACGCTTGCCAAGAGTAGCCTGGTAAGATGAAGATTCCTGCAGCGTGTAATACAGGAAGCCGGCAATGGTAGTAATCAGACTGTAGAAAAAGGTATCATCGCGAACCCCGAAAATCCGGATCAGCACCCAGCCGAAGGCGCCTAAAATCAATCCGTCAATAAAGATGGCAGCAAAACGGTTCCAGAATCCGGCATATACCGGGTTGTATGCAGACATTGTCTGTTGGTTATTTTGATCAATCATAATTAATCTCCTTCCTGGTAGATAAGTAGATTCAGTTTAGCACTACAACCAGAGCAATGCGATAAAAAATATAGCCTTCCAGATCCCTTGCTAAGGGTCAATTTTGGTTATTCAAGACGTTCCTTGTTCCACATACTCTTAGAGATCGGACCGGTAGCAAGTGGCAATATCCAGGTGGAGAATCACAGTCCAAGCCTTTGGGTTAAATTAATAAAATAATCACCAATACCTGATCACAAATTGTATAAATCTATAAATTAAGCTTCAAATTAGGCATACTCGCTGGGGTTAACCCCCTTTCTGCGCACCAAGTAATGTTACAATATTCACTCATGCTAGCCGTGCTCACACGCAACAGGGCTAAAAACATTTAAAGGAGATTTGATGACTGAGGAAAACCCCCGCATTGAGAAATTGAAGGCTCTGCGTGCCGCGTCCAAATTAGGTGGTGGACAGGATCGCATTGACAAACAACACGCCAAGGGCAGTCTCACCGCCCGGGAACGTATCGACTTACTGCTTGATAAGGGCAGTTTTCGTGAGATTGGTGCCCTGATAACCGGGCTCCATGACACGGAAGGAAAGTCGGGACTTGGTGATGGTGTCGTCACTGGCTATGGAACAGTGGACGGGCGAACCGTTTACGTCTACGCACAGGATTTCACCTTCCAAGGCGGCTCGTTGGGCAAGATACACGCTGACAAGATTTGCCGCGTGATGGATCTGGCGGTTAAAACTGGCTCGCCGATCATTGGTATGATCGATTCCGGAGGTGCACGCATCCAGGAAGGCGTCTATAGCTTGGGTGGATACGCCGAAATCTTCCGCCGCAACGCTATTTACTCTGGTGTTGTACCCCAGATCAGCCTGATCATGGGACCCTGTGCTGGCGGTGCTTCGTACTCCCCGGCTGTAACTGACTTGATCATCATGGTTCGCAAACAGTCTTACATGTTCCTTACCGGACCGGCAGTGATCAAGACCGTCACCGGTGAAGAAGTCGATTCCGAAACCCTGGGCGGCGCTGATGTGCACCTGAAGGTCAGCGGCAACTGCCAGCTGGTCGGCAACAACGAGCAGGAAGCCATCGCATTGGCACGCCAGGCACTTTCTTACCTGCCTTCCAACAACGTCGAACAGGCTCCTGTTGCAGAAACCAGCGACCCCGCTAATCGCCGTTCTGCAATGTTGAACAACCTCGTTCCGGAAGACCCCAACCAGCCCTATAGCATGAGAGATGCTATCAACGAGGTCATGGACCAGGGCTCCTTCTTTGAGATCCAGGCTGGTTACGCTCCCAACGCGATTGTTGGTCTGGCAAGGCTGGCTGGACGCCCAGTTGGTGTAGTTTCACAGGAACCCGCCATGATGGCCGGTGTGATGGACATCAACTCTGCTGACAAGATCTCCCGCCTGGTGCGCATGTGCGACGCTTTCAACCTGCCTATCGTTACTTTTGTCGATTCCCCAGGCTTCCTGCCCGGTGTCCAACAGGAATATGGTGGTGTGATCCGCCATGGTGCCAAGGTCCTCTTTGCCTACGCAGAAGCGACCGTGCCAAAAGTGAGTGTTGTCACCCGCAAGGCTTACGGTGGTGCTTATGTGGTCATGAGCAGCAAATATCTGGGCACAGATATCACCTACGCCTGGCCTTCAGCTGAAATCGCAGTAATGGGTGCCGATGGTGCTGCAAATATCCTCTACGGTCGACAGATCAAAGCTGCTGAAGACCCCCAGGCTGAGCGCGAACGCCTTACCCAGGAATACCAGGAAGAATACCTGAACCCCTATTTTGCTGCCAAGGCTGGTTATATCGATGAGGTCATTGAGCCAGCTGAAACCCGCCAGAAATTAATCGAAGCCTTGCAGGCATTGCAAAACAAGGTTGAAACGAACCCTGCCCGCAAGCACGGCAATATGCCAGTATAGGCAGCAATATGTCAACTATTCAGCAAGGTTTATTAATTACTGTAATTGGCATGGGGCTGGTTTTCCTGATGATCCTGGCTCTGTGGGGCATTATGGCACTCCTGGTGAAACTCACCAACAAGCCAGAGGAAGCCGAAGAAGAACTGGTTGCTGAAGCTGTTGTAGTTGAAACTGAAAAAGCACCAGCAAGCGACCCGAACGGCGCATTGGCTGCTGCGATTGCAGTCGCCTGGGCGGTGCAAAACCAATCTGCAGCCACCGCCTTCACACCCAGTCCAGCCTCTTCGAGCTCGGAAAATGCCTGGTTAGCCGCCGGCAGAACTCATCAACTTTATTTGCACACCATCAGAGGACGGAAGTAATGAAAGTAAATTTAACCATTGAAGGACAACAATACCAGGTAACCCTGAATGATTTGAACACCAGACCAGTCATCGCCGAAGTGAATGGAAAAAGCTACGAAGTTTGGCCAGAAGATGAGCAAGGTCTCACCCCTGTCGTCAATACCAGCACTCCAATACCTGCTGCACCTGCTGTAGCTGCACCTGCACCAGTTGCAGCCGGCAGCCAGACCTTAACCGCACCCTTGCCAGGTACAGTAATTTCGATTGAAGTGAAGGAAGGTCAGACTGTGACCAACGGTCAGGATCTTTATGTGCTGGAAGCAATGAAGATGAAAAATTCGATCAAGGCCGATCGGAATGGCAAGGTTGCCGCTATCCACGTTAACCCTGGTGATTTGGTGAAGCACAACCAACCCATCCTGACATTCGAAGGGTAGGAGGAAATCGATGGATTTCACCCAATTACTACAAGACCTCAGCAAAGGCTTTGATGCCTTTACCTGGGGAAATGCTCTTATGATCCTGGTCGGACTGGTGTTGATCTACCTGGCGATCTGGAAGGAATACGAACCTGTATTGCTTCTGCCGATCGGTTTCGGTTGTTTGCTGGCAAACCTGGGCATGTCAAACGAAGTCGGCTTTATGAAGGTCATTTTTGATGCTGGTATTAAAACTGAGCTATTCCCACTGCTGATTTTTATCGGTGTGGGTGCCATGATCGACTTCAGCCCGCTGCTTTCGCAACCCAGCCTGGTATTGTTGGGGGCTGCCGGGCAATTCGGGATTTACTTCACGCTGCTCCTGGCGATCGTGTTAGGTTTCCCGCTCAACGAAGCAGCTGCAATCGGCAGCATTGGTGCTATTGATGGACCAACCGCCATTTTTGTGGGTGAAAAACTCGCACCAAACCTGCTTGCTCCAATCGCCGTGGCGGCTTACTCTTACATGAGCCTGATCCCGATCATCCAGCCGCCGATCATGAGGTTGATGACAACCCGCAAAGAGCGCTTGATCCGCATGGAGTACTCCCCCAAACCGGTATCGCGTCTGACCCTGGTACTCTTCCCGATCCTGGTTACTGTTCTGGTAGCATTGGTCGCACCCGATGCTGCACCTCTGATGGCCGCCCTGATGCTTGGCACGTTGCTGCGTGAAGCATTGGTAGTTGATCGATTGAGCAAGATGGCTCAAAATGAACTGATCAATATCGCCACCCTCTTCCTGGGGTTGTCAATTGGTTCAACCATGACCGCTCAAAGCTTCCTGAACCTGAACACGATCATGATTTTGTTATTGGGTTTGCTGGCTTTCGTTATAGATACCATCGCTGGACTGCTTTTTGGCAAGCTAATGGCTGTGATCACGAAGGGCAAGGTCAACCCGCTGATCGGTGCTTGCGGAATTTCCGCCTTCCCAATGGCTGGGCGACTCTCTGCCAAAATGGCATTGGAAGAAGATCCCACCAATTTTATTCTCATGCATGCCATGGGTTCCAACACCGCTGGTCAGCTGGGCAGCGTTATTGCTGGCGGCGTTCTGTTGGCATTGGTGATGGGCGTCGGCGGATAAGGTTTTTTATCTAGCTCATTTTAAAAACGCCTGCATATGCAGGCGTTTTTTTATTGTACGACCTCGGTCTTTTGTAGGGCGACCTGCCATGGTTGCCCAGATTTGGGGTGGTTTTAGAACCCGCCCAAATGGAGAGTTCATCTCCCTCCTGTTGTTTTACTCGTATCTCAAAGCTTCTACTGGCTGGAGGTCGGCAGCCTTACGTGCTGGGTACCAGCCGAAAAAGACACCAACCAGTGTGGAGAAAACGGTTGCCAGCAGCACCACTTCAAATTGGACGATTGGAACGAGCGGCGTGCCAGTGTTTCGGGCAATCACTCCGACTATCGCAGACAAAACCCAGCCTAAACCAATCCCGAATAATCCCCCAATCAGGCTGAGCAGGGCTGATTCTGTAAGGAACTGGAGCATGATATCGCCTTTGCGAGCTCCTAAAGCTTTTCGCAGTCCGATTTCGTTGGTGCGTTCGGTGACTGTCACCAGCATAATGTTCATGATCCCGATCCCACCCACGAGTAAAGAGATACCGGCAATTCCAGCCAGGAAAATGGTGAGAATGTTGGTGATCTGGTTGGCTATATCGAGAATATCTTCCTGGTTCGTCAGGGTAAAATCGTTCACCTGCCGGGGAGTCAGCCGATGAGTCTCCCGCAATACTTGCTGGGCTTCACTGATCGCCAGGTCGATCGATTGCGAATCCTGTGCCTGGATAATGATGTATTGGACCTCATCAGAAACAGCCCGACGGGTCACTCGTAATTGCATGGTGGTGATCGGTAGATATGCCAGCAAGTCCGGGTTGCTGAACTGATTGCCACCCTGGGCTTCGGCAACCCCGACCACACGGTAAGGGAAGTTGTTGATGCGCACCGTACTGCCCACCACTCCACTGCTGCGACCATAGAGTTCTTCCGCCAGGTCTGGTCCGATCACGACCACGGAAGCCCGCGTATCAACATCCGCTGCGGTAATGAAGTCTCCTTCAGCCAGTTCCAGACCCGTGATCTGGGTATATTCAGGATAGCTCCCAAAAACCGTGGTTTGAACGCTGTTATCGCCTGATGAAAAAGAACTTTGACCCATCATCACTGGTGTAACACGCAAAATATGCGGTGCGCGGACTCGGTTGGAGAGCGCATTTACATCGGTAAGTGTGAGCGGTTTCGGGTTGGTGACCTCGCCATCTCCGCCAGGCATGACATAAACCGAATTCGTACCGATCGATTCGATCTGACCGATAATGCTTTGTGATGCTCCTGCGCCGATGGACAAAATACCAATCACTGCTCCAACACCGATTACGATACCTAACACAGTCAGGAAAGAGCGCATCTTATTGGAAAAAATGCTTGTCAGGGCTTCTTTGATCACGCGAATGTACATCAGATCTGCTCCCCGTCAATAATTTTTCCATCGAAGAGCCTTATCGTGCGCTGCGCTTGGTCGGCAACTCGTTTGTCGTGGGTCACAATCACGATGGTGGTGGCTTTCTCGCGGTTCAACTTCAGCAATAAGTCCATTACTTCCTGACCCGAAACTGAATCCAGGTTGCCGGTGGGTTCATCGGCAAGGATGATGGCAGGGTGGTTGATCAGGGCTCGGGCGATCGCCACGCGCTGCTGCTGACCGCCAGAAAGTTCGTTGGGCTGATGACGCAGGCGGTCCCCCAAACCTACCAACTGGAGCATTTCTGTCGCTCGCTCGGTCATACTGGAAGAGTCATCACTATAACGCAATGGCAACTCCACGTTCTCAACCGCTGTTGCGCGAGCGAGTAGGTTGTATTTCTGAAAGATAAATCCAATTTTCCGGTTTCGCACGATGGCAAGTTGGTCATCGTCCAGGTTGGAAACCAGGAGACCATCCAGATAGTAATCACCGCTAGTGGGAGTATCGAGACAGCCGATCATATTCATCAAGGTCGACTTACCCGAGCCACTGGGTCCCATAATGGCGACCATCTCACCGGGATAGATATCGAGGCTGACACCACGCAGCGCATGGACATCGTTATTTCCGCCAAGATAAAAAACCTTGGTAAGATCACGGATCTGGATAACAGGAGCAGATGCAATCTCACTCATCAAGGCATCCTTGAACCGCGACCCATTCCGAAGTTCGAGATAATGTCGATCGGTGGGTTGATCACGATCAGCTCTCCTTCAGCGATCTTCGCGTCGAGAACTTCGATCAGTTGGTTCGAATAAGCTCCTACGGTGACCTGCACCATTTCTGGGTTGCTATTCCGTAGAACGTAAACGTAGTCAACACCATTTCGGGAGAAAATCGAATCTGAAGGAATTACCAGCGTGTCAGGTTTCTCGGCAGTCAGGATGCTCACAGCCGCTGTCATACCAGGCTTGATCTTTTCCAGTTGGTCCTGTAATTTGACGGTGACAATGTAATTGACCACTCCAGTACTGCGATCAGCGCTCTCAGAAATATCTGAAACCACACCCGAAAATTCCTCTTCAAAATAAGCATCAAAGTAAAGCGTCACAGCTTGGTCAATTTGGATCGTCGGGATGTCGACCTCGGAAATGGGTACTTCGACGAACATATCGCTTAGATCTGCCACCTCGCCGGCAACGGAGCCTGGCATCACCTTATCTCCGGCTTCCTGGTGGAGGCTGAGAAGAGTGCCATCAAAAGGTGCCTTGATATATTGGCTCTCGAGCTGTTTTTCTGCCAGGCTGAGCTGCAGCTGCAGTTTTTCAACTTCCACAGGGTCGGGACCGAATTGGATTTTTTCCAAATCCTGCTGCCAGGACGCTTCATTTTCTTTCTGCAAGTCCAGCTGGCTCTGCAGGGCGCTGATCCGCTGTGCGATCACATCGGGGTCGCAGTAGTCTAAAGCAGCTTTGGCAGCCTGCACGCGAAGCCAACCTGTATCTGTTGGCCAATTTTGGTAGGCTTCCAGGGCATTTTCATAATCGGTGCGCAGGTTATCCGTGCGCCAGGTTTCGCATTCGCGCGATTCAAGGTTGAGTAGTTGCGTTTCAAGGTCTGTAATCGCTGACTTTGCTGTTTCGATGTTGGTGTTGAGGGTGGCGCGCTGCACGAGGATGTTGGCATCAAGTTGGTCAAGTGCCTGGGTGGCGGTGACCTTGTTCAAGGAAGCCTGGATGATCTCCGCGGGAAGATCGTTTTCATCCAACCTGAGCAAAACCTGGTCCTTCTCAACCAAATCGCCTTCTTTGACCTCAACAGGCGCAATTGTTCCACTGGTCTGCCATGTCAGAACGATAGATTGACGCGGACGGACGTTTCCAGTACCGCTGATGGTGGTTTGCAGGGTATCGCGGACAAGCGGTGTGGTCTGTAGGTCGGCAATTGCAGCTTCGCGGGCTTGCTGCTGGCGATAAGCATTGACCAGAAAGACCACGCCGGCAATAAACAAGATGATCAAAATTGTCAGCCACCAGCCAGATCTTTTCTTCTTTTTCTCAGGTATAGATTCTGTTGTCATAAATTCTCCATTCATTCGATCAGCTAATGATAATTGGCTGATATAAGAGTTGTATAAACCCCGACAAAACTTTAGCGGATGATCTTCGAGATCGCTTTAAAAGATGGGTGGTGGGCATTACGCAAGAGGGCAAAGAGCACCATCTCGACGCTGGACAAATGCACCCCTTCTGCTCTCAGCTCAGTCAACGCTATTTCTTTACTGGCTGAAACACGGGAGGAAACAGCGTCAGCGATCATCCAGACTTCAAAACCGTTTGCCTGCAGGTCAATTGCACTCTGATAGAGGCAAATATGGCTCTCAAAACCACACAATATGGCTTGTTTTTTGCCAGATTTCAAAAGGGCGCTTCTGAGATCGTGATCTGCCCAGATACTGAAGGAAATTCGGGGATATTCGTAATTTTCGGGCAAAAGCGCTCGAATTGGTTCGGTAGTGTGCCCGATTTTGTCAGGCGCCTGGGCAGTCAGGAAAATGGGCAGATCCAGCTCCAGGCTGCCCTGGACAAGTTTGCGCACATTTTCATTTGCGAGCTCAGAATCTGCAACTACTTTTGCCAAATTGCCTTGAACATCAATGACCACAAGAAAACAGTTATTACTATCAAGCACATTTACCTCCACTTTACCATACCCATTATAATTTGTAGCTAAGGTGAATATGAGACCAGGACAAGCTTTCGACGTGATTGTAGATGCAGTCAAATTATGGTGGAACGATTGGGGCAACCAGGTAGTGGTATCGCTGGTGGCGATTTTGGCGAGTCTGACCATTGTTTTACTGCCAGCCGCTTTGTTTGGCATTTACCAGGAAGCACTCGACCTTACCCACCGTCAGCGCAGCGGATTGCTCGGTTTTTGGAGTGGGTTTAAGAAGTACCTCACAAAAAGTTTAGGTTGGGGATTGATCAACCTGATCGTGTTGTTAGTGCTCGGTACCAACGTCTGGTTTTATTACAACTCCCAGCTGGTTTCCGCTCCCATTCTGACGGTTATAACCATCATCATGGGTGTGCTTTGGATCATCTGGCAATTTTTCAGCCTTTCCTGCTACTTCCTGCAGGAAAAACAGACGTTTAAACTGGCTTGGAAGAATGGCTTCGTGGTTATTCTAAAGCAGCCGCTTTATGCGTTGATCATTTCACTGGTAATGCTGGCGCTGCTGGTATTGACGTTTTATTTATATATCCCGCTGGTTTTAGCCAGTATCCCACTGATCGCCATCCTCGGACTCAGGGCAGTTCAGGCAACGATCCAGTCGTAAGGAGACCTCTGACGGTCTCCCGTCAAACCGGAAGGGTTACAAACACTCCCGTAGATGGGATTATTCAGCTCTACTCCAGTTCCGCACTTTCCAAGCTCTGCTATACTTAAACAATTGCTGAACTAGCTTTTGGAGTTGAAAAAATGGCCAGAAAAGTGCTCGGATACATCGAATTAGTCTGGACTTGCGATAGCTGTGGAACCCGCAACCCAGGAGCCATCAAATCCTGTACTTCCTGCGGCGCACCCCAACCGATCAATGTTCAATTTGAGCGGGTGGATCCTGAGACATTCAACTTTATCAAAGATGAAGCTTTGATCCGCATGGCGAAGTCCGGACCAGACAAGCATTGCCCCTATTGCGGAACGCGCAACCTGGCTGATGCTAAAACTTGCGTGAATTGCGGGGGCGATCTGACGGTCGGGGCAACCTCGCGACCAACCGGAATTCTAAACGCAGAAGCACCCACGCCGGTCCCAGAGCCTGTCGTTCCTGGCAATTCAACTACCACCCCAACTGGACGGAATCCGATCTCCAAAGGGGTGATCGTTATCGCTGTGATTGTGCTGCTGGCGTTATGCATTTTTGGCGCTATATACTTTATGCGTATGAACCAAACCGACCAGTTGGATGCGACCGTTTCTCGAACCTTCTGGCAGCGGCAGGTGGCACTGGAAGCTTACCAGGTGGTGCAAGCCAGCGATTGGCAAGCCAACATTCCCTTCAACGTCCAGGCATATGACTGCCAACTGCGCTATCGCTACAATTCGGATAACCCTACCCAAAACTCTGAGGAAGTCTGTGGTACGCCCTACACTATCGATACTGGAACCGGTGTGGGTGAAGTTGTCCAGGATTGTTATTACAAGGTTTACGAGAACTATTGCTCTTACGACACGATGCAGTGGGTCGTCGTGAATACCCTGGCCGAGAGTGGCTACGGGACCAACGCCTTCTGGCCTA
>DHUW01000056.1:13308-15695 GCA_002409365.1 Anaerolineaceae bacterium UBA5224
TTTTTAGCCAATAGCGATAGCTATGAATACACCACCACGGATTACAACCTGTATCAATTAGCGCAACCAGGCAGCGACTGGGAGATCGAAGTGAATGGTTTTGGGAATGTAACCTTGGCAAACCCGAAATAGAAGCACAGGAAGTCAAACGGCAAGGCGACCGTGGCAGGTCGCCCCTACAGATAAGAATGCAATATTCATGTAAGGGACATTCCTGCCCTGGCAGAGAAGCGGACAGGGTCCAAGCCGTCCCGCTTGACGGGAGACCATGGAAGGTCTCCCTTACGAAAGATCAACTCAAAATACTAAAAAGCGTCGATTTCGAGCCAGCGGTCACCGTTTTTGAAGGCATAAACCGGTGCCCAGGCGAGCCCAAAGAACTCCACCACGACATCTTTTTTCAGCGGTTTGATGAAGATTTCTTCGACCTCAACCGTTTTCTCTTGAGCACTGGCTTTGAACTCATCGATTTCCTGCTGCATCTTCGCATCCAGCTCGGCGAGTTCAGATTTATACCTTTCGATCATCGCTTCCGATTCTTCGACGTTGGCTTTGGCGGTGGCGGTCATACGCCGCTTGGTCAGCGAACTGTTGATGCTCCTTTTTCGTTTACCAAGCAGACCGATGACCGTTTGCAGACCGGTCCCTGCCTCTTCGATCCGGCGGTGGCTGAGGGTCTGTTTGTTTTTCTCAAGGTCCATTTCCTCTTTGACCAACTTATTTTCAACGGTCTTCTTTAACTTGGCATATTTTTCCTGGATCTTTTCGATCCCATCACTCAGATTGCTGTTGCCAGTCTGTTGAGTTCGGGCGACGAACGCTTCCTTGCTTTCGCCAATTTCTGAGACCAGTTTCAACTCAGGATTTTGATAGAGGGTCAGTTGATAAGTGCGATAGAGCCAGTCGGAGAAATCGCCAGACAGCTCGACCACATTTTTCTCATCGTCAAACGGATAAACCAGGTCGGCAAAGGTTGATTCTGGCAATGGCTTGCCATCAAATTCATTGGAGGGGATCTCTTCTACCTGGTAATCCTGCCACTGGACCATTCCGCGGGTTTGCAGTTCTGGGATCAAAACGGTAACCCGCTTCTGTGTGTTGACATTATAGGTGCGGTTGGCGAACCAGATTTGTGCCTGTCCGATCAGAGTCGGACGGTAATGGTAGCGTGGTTGAGTGGTGGGGACGATTCCGCGGTCGGCTGCCTGTTTGTAGGCATCACCAAGGCTCAGCTTCACCGGCAGATAAAAGACATCCACCTTGGAACTCAAAACTGGCTGAGTTTGTTTTCCAGGTAAATTTCCGTTGCCACCGCTGACTACTTGTTCCGCGGAAACGGTCTGGGCAGTGCCATTCATCGCAGCGGAAACCAACTGCACATCGGCTCCTACCAGGTGATTGAGGTCTTCCAGCTTATTGCGGGTAATAGGCCCTGGCAGATAGTTCATCGCCCAACGGGTTGTGAAAATCTCCGGTCCTTTGGCGTGAACATTGTGTAGTAGGAAAACACGTTTCCCCAGGGAGGAAATGGCATTGTCGAAGAAGGGACGATCAAAACTGCCTGAGACATTGGTTAATCCATCCAATAAGCGCTGCTTGTCCTGATCGGTTTGCAATTTACCGATGATCCAGGTGCCAGCATTTGAAAGGGCTTTGTAGTCGAGGTCGATCGGATTTTGCGTAGAGAGCACCAACCCGACGCCGAAAGCGCGGGCTTGTTTTAGCATGCGCAGGATGATCGGTTTGCTGGGCGGGTTGGCAACAGGCGGTAGATAGCCCACGATTTCATCAAAGTAAACCAGGGCACGCAGATCGCTGGTGCCGGATTGGGCACGCATCCAGGTTTCGACTGCGGAATAGAGCAAAGTGATGAAAAACATGCGCTCGGCATCTGCCAGGTGTGCCAGGTAGAAAACGCTGTGGCGTGGTTTGCCGTCCGATGAATAAAGCAGGCTTTGGATATCGAGAGGCTGCCCTTCCAGCCAACTTTCAAACGAAGGCGCAGCGATGAAATTGTTCAAAAGCATCGCCAGTTCAAAACGATCTTTTTCGGGGTAGAACTTGGAAACCGGGAAGACACCCAGTTTTTCAAAAGGCGGGTTTTGAACCTGCATTATCAGGCTCTCAAGATCAAGATCCTCGCCGTTGCTCCAGGCATATTCAAAAATATTAGACATGAGGATGTGCTCGCGGGAACGAACCGGATCAATATCTTTGAAACCAACCAGTCCCAATAGGGCTGTGACCGTGCTGCTGATTGTTTCGCGAAGCATTTCCTTGTTCTCCTCCCAGTCAATCGCAGGAGCTTTAAGAGATGAAAGGATGCTGATTGAAATGCCGGAATCAGAGCCGGGGGTATAGATGGCGTAATCGACAGCATTTGAGAG
>DHUW01000056.1:15921-19051 GCA_002409365.1 Anaerolineaceae bacterium UBA5224
GAAGCAGCGGCGGCTTCAGCGGCTTGCTCAACAGTCTGCCCATCGCGTTTGGCAGCATCGACGTCCACCCAGGGTGCAAAATCGGATGGCAAAAAATCCGGGAAGTGCAGGAGGTGGTTGGTGAGGTCACCTTTGGGGTCGATGAGAATGGCGGGGATTCCTTTAAGCGCGGCTTCTTCAAGCAGGATGATGCCCATACCGGTCTTACCGGAACCGGTCATACCGGTAATGACCATGTGGGTAGTGAGGTCCTGTGGGTCGTAATAAGTCAGCTTGTCGGGGATGATCGCCTGGGATTTAAGGTCGTAAGCATTGCCAAAATAAAATTCAGAAGGATCGATTTCCATAAGTAATTCTTCCTTTCGTAATGTCAGGTGGGTAAATTATAGTACAAGAGAGCTGGGAATTCGGGGTACGGGTTTGCCGCATAAACATCTAGACGAGGTGGATTTCTTGGTCCCTACCGATTGAAATACAAATCAGGATTGAAGTCGGCCAAGGAGGGTATCACTGCGGTTGCGAGAGAAAAATCCTGGCTTTGTGTCACTGGGTTAGGGACTACAATAGCCCTGATACCAGCTCGGTGCGCTGCCAGTACACCGTTTTGCGAATCCTCAAAAACCAGGGCATCTTCTGCGGAAACGTCGAGATTTTCCAGCACTTTAAGAAAGATATCCGGAGCTGGTTTTGCTCGTTCTACATCATCAAAGGTCACTACGGTGTCAAACTGATCAAAAAGACCCAGGCGGGTCAGGTGTGTTTTTGCCCAGGAAAGAGCCGCACTGGAGCCCACTGCCAGGAGGTATCCTTTAGCTTTGGCATTGCTGATCAGTTCGAACACCCCTTCCCTCGCATCCAGAGTTTCGCAATGACGCAAGGTCATTTGGTGAAAATCTGCGCGGATTTGTTCGAAGCTGCGGGTCTCGCCTACGCGGTCTGCCAAAGGTCGAGCTGGGTCAAAACCACGGGGACCATTGGAGCCCACCACCCCAAGGTATGACTCCATATCGAAGGTCAAACCGACCTGGCTGTAGAGTTCACTCCAAATTTCAACTTCTGCACTTTCGGTTTCTAAGATCAGACCGTCGAAATCAAAAATCAACGCGCGTTTCGCTGGGTCACCTCTTGACATTTTGTCTGCCCCAGTATCCAGCGCGTAACGGTGTGACTTCTTCAATGGTGATGAAAGCTTCGGGGTCAGTTTCCTTGACAATTTTCTCAACATCAGCGATGTCTTTTCGGCGAACTGACAGGTCACTGATACAAACTGGTCCCTCCATACCCTGGGCTGGGATCTCGGTCACGGCAAAATCGTTTTCGCGCAAGGCATGGGAGACTTCGCTGCCCCTGGTTTTGCTGATGACACTGATATGCGAATAACCCACAGCCAATTTTCGTTCGATATACATACCAATGACATTGCCTGTGGCATAACCTGCTGCATAGGCGATGATATAAAGAAAGTTGGTCATGTCGTTCAAGACGACACCGACCGTAAGAACAAATAGGACAGATTCGAAAAAACCTAAAAACCAGGCGATTGTTCTTTTTCCGCGCATCGTGAACATAAAGCGCAGGGTGTCCATGGAGATAGAGAGGACACGGACAAAAAATATCAATAGTGTTGTGCCAAATACCTGCCAGGTTAGTAAATCAGCCATAGTTTTCTCCTCCTAAATCGTCGTCGTGAGTAGACAAAAACAAAGATTCTCATGCCCCCTCCCCCCTCACAGAAGGGGAGGGAAGTTAAGAGTCCTTCCTAATGCCGGGTTGAATTGCACAACCCGGCATACGAAAAGGCAGTCTTCTTTGTTTCAGAACTCGCCAAGGACTTACTTAGTGCCTTCCTCACCCGATTTTGTCTCTTTGGCACTGAGCCAGGCTGGGTAATAGAGCTTGGTGGTGTATTCCTTGATCATGCGGGTCATGGAAAACTGGGGAGAGACTGTACGGATGGTTTCCTTGATACGTTCAATCCAGGGTCCAGGTAAGCCGTCAGCAGATCGCTTTGTGTAATAGAGCGGCACGATTTCATTCTCGAGCGTCTCATAAAGACTGAGTGCATCGGCTTCATCCTGCAAATCCTGGTTGTCATATACGGTATGATCCCCTATCGCCCAGCCATTTTTGCCATTATAACCTTCCGCCCACCAACCATCGAGAACAGAGAAATTGAGGGTGCCATTCATGCCGGCTTTCATGCCGCTGGTACCGGAGGCTTCGCGGGGTCGTCTGGGAGTATTAAGCCAGATATCAACGCCCTGGGTCAGGTGGCGTGCCATGTCCATGTCGTAATCATCCAAAAACACCAGGCGTCCACCATTACGAGAGTTTTTCACGTATCGGTATACTTCCTGAATCAGGCGTTTTCCAGGCTCATCAGCTGGGTGGGCTTTGCCTGCGAAGATGATTTGTACGGGGTGTTCCTCGTTGGTGACGATTCTCATCAGGCGTTCATAGTCCCTGAAAACCAGGTTGGCACGTTTGTAGGTGGCAAAGCGGCGGGCAAAACCAATGGTCAGGGCGAGCGGATCCAGAAGGACACCACTGGCGACGGTCTGAACGGGATGGACATTGTCTTTCGCCCATTCGTCACGAGCGCGAGCGACCATGTAACTGACCAGTTTTCGTTTCAGATGAATACGTACCTGCCAAAGTTCGCTGTCAGGAATCGTATCAATGCGCTCCCACATCTGGGGGTCATCCAGGTGTTCTTTCCAATCATCCCCCAGGTACTTGACATAGAGGTCGGCAAGTCTACGCGCAACCCAGGTACCGGTGTGAACGCCGTTGGTTATGGAAGTGATCGGAACGTCTTCCGATTCCAAACCCGGCCAGAGATAGTTCCACATCTTGCGGGAGACTTCCCCATGGATCTTGGAAACACCGTTGCGATAATTTGAAAGTCTCAGCGCCAAAACCGGCATGCTGAAAACCTCGTCAGACCAGTCGGTCTTGATCTTTGCCAGGTCCATGAACTGGTCTCGATTCAATCTCAGTTTGTCCCAGTAGTGTGCAAAATACTTATCAATCAGCCAGGCAGGGAATTCGTCATTGCCTGCCGGTACAGGGGTATGGGTGGTGAAGATACCAGATTTTTTGACGATTTCCCTGGCTTGTTCAAGGGTAT
>DHUW01000056.1:19336-37297 GCA_002409365.1 Anaerolineaceae bacterium UBA5224
ATGCCCAGGAGCATTTCCTGCGAAATGCGTAATTCAGGGTCACTAATATAAAGTTTATCGGTCAGTTGGCGATCCTGGGGGTTATTTTCAGGTAGATCTGTGTGCAGCAAAAACAGGGGCACGCGCCCGACCTGGATCTCGTAAATCCTTGCCCAAAGCGTGCGACCAGGGAGTTCGATGGAAATTTTCACGGGTTCGTGGTTTTCGTCGTAGAGTTTGACGATAGGCATATCGTTGAAATTGATTTCAACGCTTCGCGCTTCCTGCCAGCCGTCTTCTGTGATGCGTTGTGAAAAGTAGCCAAAAGTGTACACAAAACCAACCGCAACCAAAGGCAGCCCAAGGTCACTGGCTTCCTTCAAATGGTCACCCGATAGGATGCCCAACCCACCCGCATAAACCATCAGGGATTCGTGCAAGCCATATTCAAACGAAAAATAGGCGATCTTTTCGCCAGTATTGTTTGGGTATTTCACATTAAACCAGGTATCTTTACGGTTCATGTAGGCATCAAAATCCTTGATGATCTTGTCATACCGATCGAGGAAATAACGGTCTTTGATCAGGTCTTCAAATTTCGATTTTTCCACCGTGCGAAGCATGACGACCGGATTATGATTACTTAGTCTCCATTTGAGAGCATCGATTTCCTTAAACAAACGAGCGACATCAGGGTTTCCTACCCACCAGAGGTTGTGGGCAATATCGCCGAGCCTCTTGATGCGATAAGGCAAGTCAAAGCTGTTGGGATACTCTCGAATGATTTTATTATCCATGAATTATTTCTCCTATAAGTTGTGATTAACCCGCGTTAATACCTATGTATACACGTTTGTCCATTATACCCAAAATCAGGATAGTCTTAAACGGAGGGTTATCCAATAATCCTGCGTTATAAATATTACTTCTTTCCCGTGTAACCGCTTGCTGTGATGATCTGGATGCGGCAAAGCCGGCGATCAGACAAACGGCTATAAAGGCGCTGGTCTAATTCATCGGGTAAAGCGGATGAAGTGATCACGGTTGGCAATTCGGCATTATATCGATAATTGAAAAGTTGATACAGTTTTTCACGAGCCCAGGGGGTAGCCGACTGCGTGCCCAGATCGTCCAGGATCAACAGCTGGGCGGTGCGTACTTCGTTGAAGCGTTTATCCAGGCTGATGCCGCTGTTAGGCGCAAAAGCCGCTCGCAGATGATCAAGCAAGTCCGGGACCACAATGAAAAGCGGCGGGGACCCTTTGGCTGCCTGGTAGTTGCCAATGGCGGCTGCCAGGTGCGTCTTCCCGCAACCGTAGGTGCCATGTAAACTCAACCAACCTTTGGGTTTTTCAGCGAAAGCCTGGGCGGCTTCGAAAGCCTCACGCAGAGAGTTGATATCCTCTTTGCGCAAACCTTCATCCTTGCGAAAACTGAAGTTTCCGAAAGTCTGTCTTGAATGCAGGTGCAGACTTGACAATTCAGGATGCCCGAACTCATCGGTCGGATTTCGAAAATCGGGTGCGAGGATATGTACGTGAGTTACCAAATCGGGGTCAAGCAGGCGGGAGTGAATCCGTCCTTCAAATTCATTAAGCTGTTGATTGCTGGTGATGACTGTAGGAAGACGATTGATATAGCGCGAGTTGATGATCTGGAATAATTTTTCTTCAGCCCAGGGGGTGGAACTTTGGGTGCCAAAATCGTCCATTACCAGGAGGGCAGCATTGCGAATCTCATTAAAGCGATCTTCAAAATTAGAGCTTCCTGAGGAAGAGAAAGAAGAGCGCAGCCAATCCAACAGGTCAGGTACGGTCAGAAAAATTGCCGGCGTCCCCATCGCGACCGCCTGGTTGGCAATGGCAGCTGCAAGATGCGTTTTACCGGAACCGTAACCGCCAGTCAATAAAAGCCAGCCATTTTGAGTGCCAGCAAAATTTTGGGCAGAATTGAAAGCTTGCTCCAGCGAGTTCGCCTGGGTGATGCCCAGCCCAACCCTGCCGCGGGGTAAAAAGTTGGCAAAAGTCAGTTCAGTCAGCGAGCCGAGGTTGCTGAGCAAAAAAAGGTGTTGTTGTTTAACTGATTGTACAGCGTGCAGGCGGCAGACACAGATTTCGCTCTTGCCAAAGCGGGGATCGCTCATGGGGACATCATAGCCGACAAAGCCGATCCCATGACAGATGGGGCAATCGGGGTCTCCCGGACCGTAAATGATCCGATCGGGTTGAATGGTGGGCTCAACCTCCGGTGTGGTCTCTTTTTTGTTCGAGATAAAGTTTCCTAAATTGGTCGAGATCTCGTTTACCTTCTTCATTGGTTCTCTTGCGTCCTTTTTCTTGCCAGTTGCGCAGGATTGCCTGCACATATTTCCAGTTACGGGCATTATATTCGACTGCTTCCTGCATGGCATCCTCAATCCAGTCTGCAGGATAAGTTTGGGCATCTGCTTTGAGGACTTCTGCCATCATGGGTGTAAGCGCGCCGAAATTATCTTCATATAGTTTAAAAATATTGGGGCGGTCAGCGGTTGGTAAAACTTTAGCCAATCGATACCGACCGACCAGTTCAGGGTTTTCGCGTAACTCGTCGTAAATTTTCGCTCCAGCAGGGGTACCTGCGATCAAATAGGTCTTCTGCTGGTTGTTGGGGTCAGTCCAGAAAAGCAACAGCCCAGCCTCACGCAGTTGGTCCAAAGCTTTCTGCAGACACAGTTCATCCTTCTTGAGATAGGCAGGCAAGCTGGCTTTGAAATCAAAAAGCAGGGCGAACGCGCCTGGCTGGTTCTGCTGACTCATCAACTGAAAATAGGCGAGCAGAACATGCAGAGCATCAGCACTGAGATCCTGGATGGAATCAAGAAAATTCACCGGCAGTTCGATTTGCAGGGTATTTTCTGAAAATTTACTTTTTTTATCCATGGTCATGATCTGAAACGTATGCTTTATCTTTGAACTGAGCTAATCTTTCCAGGAACACCAATTCAACACCTGGATGCACAGGACCATTGCGGTGCTTCGCAACAGCCACCTTGGCAATATTATGATAGGGACTATCGACGTCATCCATATGTGGTCGGTTGATGAACATGACAATATCAGCGTCCTGTTCCAGTGAACCAGATTCCCTCAGGTCAGAGAGGATTGGGTTTTTATCCTGGCGCTGCTCTACAGCACGGGAGAGCTGGGCGGCTGCCAAAACAGGCACGTCCAGTTCACGGGCTAAAATTTTCAATTGCCTGGAGATGTAAGAAACTTCCTGTACGCGGTTTTCTGAGCGGTGATCACCTGACATCAACTGCAGATAGTCAATGATCACCAGGTCAAGTGTATGCTCATCCTTGAGACGCCGACATTTGGCACTGAGCTGAAGCGGTGTGATGCCGGGTGTATCGTCGATAAAGATATTGACATTCTCAAATTTGGTAATCGCGCTGGTAAAGCGGTTGGCTTCTTCATCAGAAAACCGCCCTGAACGCAATTTTTGAGAATCGATCCCGGTATCCTGGGCGATCATACGCTGAAGCAACTGCACAGCGGACATTTCCAGCGAAAACATCGCCACATTCCGGCGCAAAACCATACCAACATACTTGGATATGCCGATCATAAAACCGGTCTTACCCATACCAGGTCGACCAGCAACGATGATGAAATCGGATTTATGCAACCCATCCAATACATCATCCACTGCCTTGAGCCCGGTCTTAAGTCCTCCTACTTCCTCTCCGCTGGCGCTTGCTTCGGTAACCTGGTCCAGGTAATTCCTGGCGACGTAGCCAATCGGGACCAGGTCGCGCTTATAACGGTTCTCGCTAACACTGTAAATCGAGCGCTCAGACTTATCAATGACATCGTCCAGTTCCATGTCCTTGTGGTAAGCGAACTGGGCGATATCAGTTGCGGCTTTGACTAATTTTCTGCGGGTATTCAACTCGCTGATGGCACGCGCGTAGGAAACCGCGTGCTGAGAAGAAGGCACCCGATTGCTGAGTTGAAGCAGGTAATCCAGACCGCCGATTTCATCGAGTTGTCCGCGTGACTCCAACACATCCTGGACGGTCAAAACGTCGATGTAATGCTTTTCCCGGTCAAGCGAAAGAAAGGCTTCCCAAATCCATTGATGGCGCGGTTGATAAAAATCGGTTGGTTCCAAAAAAGATATAACGTCAATGAGTACATCCGGATCAATCAAAACAGAACCGATCAGGGCTTCTTCCATTTCGCGATCATGCAGTTTGTTTTCACTGATCGAGATAGTCTCATCAGATTGTTGATACGAATCTTCCACAAAGGCTCCTGTCTGTTAGATTAAAAGGTTAATTTGTATCCGGACCCGGTTCAACAGGTGGTTCTGGTGGTAAAGAATCATCCTGCCCATTGCCTTTTTCAAGATCATCAAGGAAGTCCTCAAAAACCGAGATATCCCCGGTTTCTTCTGGCTCTTCTTCAGGTTCAACTTCATCAGATAACATCGCATCTTCCGGCTGGATGCCAGCTTCCTCGAGGATGTCTTCATCTACAAAAATGGGTGCGCCGGTGCGGACAACCAACGCAAGAGCATCCGAGGGACGACAATCTACAAAGAAGGTCTTATCGGTCTCGATCACCAGGTTGGCATAATAGGTCTCATTCACCAGCCCCTTTATTTCCACCCGCAGCAGATGCGCTCCCAACTGATCCAAAAGTGCTAACATCAGGTCGTGTGTAAGTGGTCTGGCAACAGCAATGTTTTGCAGGGCAATAGTGATCGATTCGGCTTCAAACAAGCCGATCCAAATTGGTACATAACGTTCTTGTGTCTTGTCTTTCAAAACGATGATACGATCCTGGTTGGTCAGGCTGACTCTGACACTATCAATCTGACATTCGATCATTTTTCCCATATTCCACCAATTGTTTTCATGAGTAATTGTTACCTTAAATTCTAACATGTTTGCTCTTGCTCACCTAAAGAAATTGAGGTTTTAAGATTGCGGGCGGTTTTAACGGAAAAGACAGGGAAAACTAACCAGTTTCGGATATAATGGAAAATACATATCACCAACACGCTATTGTCTTTGATTATCGGGTATAAAAAGGGAAAACGCGGTTCAGAAGTCGAATGGGAAGAGGACGTGTCACAAGAAATAAAGCAGCAAGATTTATTATTAATCGAGAAGCACCGCAAACGCGAAATTTGCTTCAATGATGCCCTGCTGCGCAAAGGCTACGATGTGACACAAGTCAATAGCGGAGGCGATGGTTTGATCCAAATGAACGGATACAAACCGGATGTAATCATCATCAATGCTGCATCGCTACGCACCAATGGTTTGCGAATCTGCTCCTGGTACCACAACCGTCTGCCCGATATCCCGGTAATCCTGATTGTCGCTGAGGACGAACCGATTGCTGATGCAGAATCGGTGGATGTGATCATGCATCTGCCATTTACAGTGCAGAAACTGGTCAACCGTTTGCGCTCTTTCCAGCAGACATTAAATGAAGATGTTTTGATCAGAGGCCCTTTGCAGCTGAATCAGAAGACACGCATGGTCTCAATAAATGACAAAACAGCATATCTGACTCCTCGTCTGACCCGGCTTCTGAAAGTTTTCATGGAAAATAGTTCCAAAGCCCTTGCCCGCGAGGAATTGTTTAAGCGTGTCTGGGAGACTGATTACACCGGTGATACCCGTACCCTGGATGTGCATATCAGCTGGCTGCGAAAAGTGCTTGAAGAAAATCCCACCAACCCCAAGTTGATCAAAACCGTGCGCGGGATTGGGTACAAACTCGATCTGTAGTTCCAAAAATTTCTATTTTTATAAGGTCGCCGCACTCCTGGTCTGGCTTAGTGGGAGAGCATGAACACTAAGCACTTTGCCGCAAAGGCAAGTCCATTCCTTACATTGGTCAATTGTTCTCGTAGGGGCGGCCTGCCATGGTCGCCCGCCCATCAGCTACGAGCTTTTGATAATAATCTCAGAATCGACCCCCAAACAGGTATCCACCTGGATTGCTCCGCGCAGCCAGCCGTGATCCATGGGCACGGGTTTGTTTTTACCAGCCACTTCTGCCAGCGGCACGCTGTTCATGGCGCCATCCTTCCGGCAAGCCATTTTGCCAAAATCACCTTCCAAAACCAGTCTCAGGCTATGCTCTGCCAATTGAGTCGCAAGCAGCCGGTCAGCAGCCGTGGGTGTTCCACCCCGAACCAGTGAACCTAGAATGGTGATATGCGTGTCGATCCCTGTAGCAGAGCCAAGCCGGTTGGCAAGCAGGAGGGTCTGGGCTGAGTAGTTATTCTCGATTTTCTCGAAAGTTTTCTCTTTTTCTTCTACCGTACCACCCTTTTTTTGGGCAGCCATTTCCATAAACTCAACCAGTTCGCGAGGTCTGGCTTTTTCAGCAACAGCCACCAGCGAGAAGTTGCGCCCTGCTTTTTTCCGTTCCTGGATTGCTTCAATGATCACATCGTATGCATAAGGGATCTCAGGAATTAAAATTACATCCGCTCCTGCCGCCATACCTGACCCCAAGGTCAGCCAGCCCGAGGAGTTGCCAAGCAGTTCGACGATCATGATGCGATGAGTAGCATTGGCAGTGGTGTGTAAACGGTCGATTGCCTGAGTGGCAATTTCGCGGGCGCTGTCAAAACCGATGCATTTATCGGTGATTGGCACGTCATTCTCAGCAGAACGCGGCATGGTGATCATGTTCAAACCAGCCTGGCTGAGCTGGTATGCCACGGATTGGACCGGCTTATCACCGATGCACACCAGACCATCGAGTTGGTTACTTTTATAAGTATCAATTGCTTCCTGTGTGCGATCAACCTGTTGCCCGCCTTTTCTCATGGCAGATGGGTTCTGGCGGCTGGTACCCAATACTGTGCCGCCTTCGGTCAGAATGCCCGAAAGCAGCCCTCCTTGTAAGAGATTGATTGTGCGGTTTTCAACCAGACCTTCAAAACCATCACGGAAACCGATTAGCTGAACGTTGGGTACATTCGAAGCAGCTTTTCCAAAGCCACGGATCGCAGCATTCACACCAGGGCTATCACTGCCAGCAGTAAGCAGACCAATTTTCATAGAACACGCTCCTTAAGATCAGGTTAACCTTTATTATAGTCGGGTCAGAATCTATTTTCTGATAAAATTAATAAACCTTAACCGAATGGTTCGCGTTCGGTATCTTATTGAACAAATCTCTAGAAAAGGAGCCTGCAATGGAATACAACGAGTCCTTACTCCATGAATTAAGCCTGTTACGTGAGGCAATTGAACGCATCGCCGATTCGCTTGAGGGAATAGACGAAAAATTAGACGACCTGATCGCAGAAGATGATTACGAATACGCCGAAATGTCCGAACTTCTTGGAATGGAAGAAGACGAGGAAGATGAAGAAGGCGAAGAATTCGATGAAGACGAATTTGATGAGGATGAATTCGAAGAGGATGAAGAAGAGTTACACGACTAAACTTCCTCTCCACTAAAAAATGAATAAAGAAAAAAAACAACCGCTTCAATTTGAGCGGTTGTTTTGTGCCGAGTCACGGACTCGGACCGTGGACCCTTCAATTTTCAGTCGAATGCTCTACCAACTGAGCTAACTCGGCGTGAGAAAAGATTTTACCCGTTGACTTGGCGGCTGTCAAGCGAATTACCTGCAATTGGAATGCAAAAGTTAAATGCGGATCCCTCTCCGAGCGTCGATTCCACCCAGACCCTGCCTCCATGCCCCTGCACAATTGCCTTCACAATCGCCAGCCCCAGGCCGCTCTGGTTCTCATCGGCATGCCGGCTCTTATCGACACGGTGAAATTGGTCAAATACGTAGGGAATTTCATTATCGGGGATCCCCTCACCATTGTCGCGGACCGTAAAGAGCACACAGTGCTTCTCTTTGTTCGAATTTGTTCGGACTGCTTTCGCACTCAGCCGGATCTTTCCACCTTCTGGTGTGTGCCGAATGGCGTTACTTACCAAGTTTTCCATCACCTGGACCAGGCGCAGCTCGTCGCCAGATATTGGTGGCAGGTTTTCTTCGATCTCAACTGTCATGCCGATGTTCTTATCCCTGGCGCGCAGTTCAAACAACTGGCGTACTTTCTCGAGCAGTGGGCCTGGCTCAACCGGTTGTAGATTCAGCAATAACACTCCCGCATCGGACTGGCTGAGCAGGCGCAGGTCTGCCACCATGTGGTTGAGGCGAGTGATTTCTGCATAAAGCATGGCCAGGCGTTCCTGGGTTGGCTCCAGATCACCATCGCGCATCGATTCGATATAGCCCCCGATCACGGTCAAAGGAGTGCGCAGGTCGTGGGCAATATCAGCAGTCATACGTTTTCGTTGGCGGTCACTTTGCTCAATCTCTGCGCTCATCTGGTTGAAAGCCCTGCTCAACTCCCCCAATTCATCGTTAGAACGCACTTCCACCTTTTGGCTCAGGTCACCTGCTGCCAGATTCTGAGCAGCAGCAGTCATCTCAATTACCGGTCGGGTCAGGCTGCGTGAAAGCAAAACCCCTGCCAGGGCTGCGATGAAAATGGTGATCAGCATGGCGATCAGTAAATTGGTTTTTGAGCGATCCAAAAAAAGCTGCTCTGCCTGAGTGTAGATGATGTTTCGCCGTTGAGCGAAAAGCGTGCCAACAGCTTGCCCATCAAACTGTATAGAAATGCCAGTAGCAAGCTCTTCTGCAGAAAGCTGTTGTCCCTGCTCATACAAATCCGGAATCCCGACAATAACTTTGCCCGAAGCATCCGCCAGGGCAAACTGGCGTCCTCCTGCATTCATCATTGGCATCTGCGGATTGGACGCTGTAGGTTGTGTGGTTTGGTTGTATCTGCCGCCCTGACCCCTGCCCTGACCTTGCCCCCCATACATGTTGCCACCCATCGAAGTTTCCAGAACTTGTTCCACCCCGACCCAGCTTTTGTTGGCGGCATAAAATTCTTCGACAAGGGATAATTTTGTATAGAATTGTTGGTCAAAGACATACTGTTCAAAACTGGTTGTGTTTGTGGAAACAAAAGCAACTGTGAGCAATACAGCGGTCAAAACTGCTGTCAGGATAAAAGCGAGTGCGAGCTTGATGCTTATCGAGTGTTTCATTTGGACCCCTGCTGGGTAAAACGATATCCGATGCCAAAGACGGTCTCGAGATATTCCGGGTTGGCAGGGTCTTTTTCAATTTTTCGGCGCAGATTTCGCATGTGTACATTCAAGGTGCTCTCCAGACCAGTGAAACCACTCTCAAAGAGCCGGTCCACCAGTTCGGCCCGAGTAAACACCCTGCCCGGTGATCGCATGAGGGTCAATAACAGGTCAAACTCGAGCGGTGTCAGGTTTACAGGTTCGCCTCTTACTGTAACCTGGTGCGATTCGCGATCGAGAAGGACATCGCCTATACGCAAATATTCTTGTTGCTCCGACTGCTCTCCCTGGCGGCGTAAGGTGGCGCGGATGCGGGCAACCAATTCCCGCATGCGAAATGGCTTGATAACGTAGTCATCTGCGCCCAGTTCCAACCCCAAAACGGCATCGTTTTCTTCCTCGCGAGCGGTAATGATGATCACCGGAGTCTGGCTTTCCCGTCGGAAAGCGCTTAAAAACTGGTATCCATCCATGCCAGGCATCATTACATCCAACAAAATCAAATCAGGGTGTTCATGCCGGGCAACGAACAGTGCGCTCTGACCATCGTTTGCCTGCACCACGCGGTAGCCCTGGCTCGTAAGGTAATCTTTGAGCAGTTTGCGGACGTTGGTTTGGTCATCCACGACCAGGATCGTTTCGTTCATATCATTTATTATAGGTAAAAAGTTTACCCGGAATTTATTTAGAAAAGGTGTAGAGACCTTCTTTAGATGCAAGTATAGCTTCACTCAATAACAATTACCTCTTTTTCCGGTACAATAACCATGATTGAATTTTAACTATGCGATTCTTCGGAGGCTCTCATGGACCCTTTAACAATAATAATTATTCTGATCGGTTTGATCCTGGCAATAGTCATTGCCATCATCCTGGTCAGAACATTTCAATATCCAACCCAAACATCCGACCCTGAGCCGATTGCGCTTACAGAAATTGATGGCGAGGAAGTCGCCAGGCACATTGGTCTGGCGATCCAGATGAAAACGATTAATAATATCGATCCTGAAAAGGTTGACCCAATACCTTTTGAAGGCTTGCGCAACCTGATCAGCACCCTCTACCCGGAAGTGGAAGAGTATCTTGAACGCGAAACCATCGGTAATTATTCACTACTCTACACCTGGAAAGGCAATGACCCGGATCTGGACCCAATTGCTTTGACTGCACACATGGACGTGGTTCCTGCCAGGGAGGATGCCGAATCGGGATGGACATACCCGCCCTTTAGCGGCACAGTTGCTGACGGTTATGTTTGGGGACGCGGCGCTATCGATTGCAAAGGGGTCATGATCGGCATCCTGGAAGCGGTCAATTATCTTCTCAAGACCGGTTTCAAACCGAAACGTACAGTCTACCTTGCGTTCGGAGAGGATGAGGAAGTGTCCGGTTTGAATGGTGCTGCCCAAATCGCGAAGACTCTGGCAGAACGCGGTGTACATCTCTCGTTCCTCCTGGACGAAGGCGGCGCGATCTTACAAGGCTCCATTCCTGGTGTCGATGCCCCGGTCGGACTGGTGGGTGTTGCTGAAAAAGGGCACTTATCCCTGGTTTTGCAGGCTGAAACTGTCCCCGGGCATGCTTCGGCTCCTGGAAAGGTCACCTCTATCGGCGCGCTTGCCCTGGCAATTGCCACCCTGGAGAGCAATCCTTTTCCCCAGGATTTGGATTTTGTTGAGTTTATGATGAGTTTCCTGGCTGACGAATTGTCTTTCGGAGAACGAATGGCGCTGGCAAACCGCTGGTTGTTTGGGAAAGCAGTCGCAAATAGATTTGCAGACACAGCAGTAACAAACGCGAACACCCGCACAACTATCGCACCAACAATTATCAGGGGTGGGACGACCGAGAATGTGCTGCCAGCTTTGGCAGAAGCGATCGTCAATATACGCTTGATGCCGGGCGATACTTTGGTAGATGTATACAAATATGTCAACGAAATGGTTGGAGACGATATTCTTAAGGTGATGCCGGCACACGGCGAGAGCCTGTATGAAGCCAATTCCTGGGACCCTACCGGGATTTCGGATGTCGATTCACCACAATTCCTGGTTTTGGTGAATCTGATCAAGGCGGCTGTACCGGGGGCTTATGCAGTACCTTACCTGATGAGTGGTGCTACCGATGCCCGCCATTATACGCAGATTTGCGATCGAATCTTCCGCTTCTCACCATTTGTGCTTAGCCATGATGAAAATAAGACCGTTCACGGTGTAAACGAACGTCTTAGCATCGAGAATGCTTCCAGGATGGTTGGCTTTTTCATCGAAGTGATTGACCGCATGTCCGGAATTCCTACGGATTTTAATGATGAGGAAGAAGAAGAAATGCCTGAAGAGATTGAAAACCTTCTTCCCACAGTTGATGAAGAGGAGCCAATGGAGGAAGAGGAAATGGAACCCCTGCTAGAGGATGACATCCCCCTCGAAACCAGACCGATGGAAAAGAGGTAGAACCTTTTCCGTCTGTCATCCTGAACCTCATTCGTCTGTCATCCTGAACGAAGTGATGGATCTTGCCCACTCCTGTTAAAATCCTTCGCAAAAAAAACTCAGGATGACAGTTAGTGTATAAGTCTCGACGCTATGCAAGCGAAGATCCTTCACGACTAAGGTTCAGGATATCTACCAATTTTTCCCGTTATAATACGTAAAAGGAAAAATTATGAACCGAAATGGCAAAGTCTTGCTTTTGTTAATCGCAATTGTTATCCTGTCGATAGGCATCTTTTTGTTCATCCGGTTGTCTACAAACGATCAAGACACTGCCGTTGAGAATACAAGTCTACGCCCTGAAATTTCAGCAAACATGGACGTAATCGAAAGCCAGGTAAGCGAACTGCGGGGTCTCGACATCAAAGCCAAGGTTCCACGTAAGCTACTGACCCGAAACGAATTGCGTGATGTTGTATTAAATGACTTCCTGAACACCTACACCCCTGAGGATCAAGCCCAGGATGTGGCTGTGATGAACCTGTTTGGCTTTCTGCCAGCTGATTTCAAGCTGCGCGATTTTTATCTTGAGCTTTATACTGAGCAAATTGCCGGTTTCTATGACTCAGAAAAACAAGAAATGTACGTCATCAGCGACAGTGGTTTTGGCGGCTTGGAGCGCTCCACCTATGCACATGAATTTGTGCATGCCCTGCAGGATGAACATTTTGACTTCGAAGGCAAACTGAAATACACCGACGAAGCCTGCCAACAAGATTCGGAACGCTGCGTGGCGATCCAATCACTCATTGAGGGTGATGCCACACTTACCGAACAGCTTTGGTTTCAAACCAACGGAACCAAACAAGACATGCAGGATTTGCAGGATTTCGCCACAACCTTCCAAAGTCCGGTTTTTGATTCTGCCCCCGTCTCAATCAGTGAAACGCTCACCTTCCCATATCTTTATGGCGGTACTTTCGTACAGGCGCTCCATGCCCAGGGAGGGTATGCTGCCATCGACAAGGCTTTCACGACGACCCAACCAGTTTCGTCAGAGCAGATCATGCACCCGACTGCCTACCCCAATGATGTGCCAAACAATCCCACACTGCCAGACCTGGAAAAAGCTTTGGGTGCGGATTGGAAAGAGATTGAGAGCGATACGCTGGGTGAATGGTATATCTTCATGATTTTGGCAAAAGCCGATGATCCTCAATACCGCTTGTTTGACAGCCTGGCAAAGGATGCCGCTGAAGGATGGGGCGGTGACACCTACTCTGTCCTCAAAAATAATCAAACTGGTAGAGTGGCTATGCTGGTGGAGATCAATTGGGATACGGAAGCCGATGCCGATGCTGCCTTCAAAGCATTCAGTGATTATTCTGACCTGCGATTCGGCACGGTCGGAGCTGATGGGATCTGGCAGGGCACTGATTATTCGAGCGTCTTGGTGCAAACCATTCCCACAAGCTTTACCTGGATCGTGGCACAGGAACTTTCCACACTGCAATCTCTGCAGGCGATAGTCCAGAACTGAAAAACGATCCAGATGCCCACTCCCGCCGCTCCTCTCGACGTATCCCAAATTCGAGCACTCATCTTTGATGTTGATGGCACTTTGTCTGACAGTGATGACCACATGGTTGAACGCATCCAAAACAAGTTGCGGTTTCTTCAGGGAATAGTCGGGGAAAGCCAACTCAAGCGGTTTTCGCGCTGGTTTGTGCGCACAGCTGAAGGACCGGGAAACTGGATGCTTGAAACCGCCGATAGGTTTGGGTTTGACCACCTGATCGCGGCTTTTTTTGATAAGCGTGCCAGCGCGCGGGAAGTTTTGCCGCATCATTATCCACCGGTCCCCGGTGTACAGCCCATGCTCGAAGCGCTCTCAAAACGCTACTCGTTTGCGATCGTGACAGCCCGAAACGAAGTGACCACTTCGCAATTCTTAAGAATTAACAACCTCGAGCATTACTTTCCAGTGGTGATCAGCTCACAGACCTGCCGGCGCACGAAACCTTTCCCAGACCCGCTCATTCATGCGGCGGAAAGAATGGGGGTGCCTGTGGATACCTGCCTGATGGTGGGCGATACTGTTACAGATGTGCGCGCTGCCCGGGCAGCTGGGGCACAATCGCTCTCAGTTTTATCTGGTTTCGGCACAAAAAACGAGCTGCAGAAAGCCGGTACCCAGGCAATCCTGGATTCTATCAGTTCATTGGCAAGTTATTTGACGGAAGCCCAACTCCAACTGCATTAAGCGCATTTATTCGACGATCGTTATCTGCTCTGGTAGCGTGGAGACTTCAGGCATTTTCCCTCCGGGAAGCTGATCGTCGATGGTCATGACCCGTTTTTCCAAGAAGCCATAAATCGCTATCGCCAGGCCAAAAAATCCGCCGATTACATAGGCAGCCGGTACACCAAAACGATCAGCGATCGGGGCACTCAGAAACAACCCGATTGGCATTAATCCCAGGTTCATACTGGAGAGAACGGTGAACACACGTCCCTGCATCTCTGAAGGGACTTTTGTTTGCAGCAAGGGTCCAAACGAGCCATTGGCGAAGGAAAGCATGAATCCTGTGAATCCGGCGAGCCCAACGCCAACGGTGAAGGCATTCTGCGGGACAAATCCGATACCGATAATACCCAGGCTGATACCCAGGATGCCAACCATTACTGTCACTATTTTGCGCTTAAAACCACCCCAGATACCCAGCAAAACGCCACCTAAAATCGCGCCGATACCCAAGGCAGCCTGCAACAAAGCAAGATCAGTAGCACCACGCTTGAAGAAATCGGTAACCAGCAAGGGCAATAAGTTACCTGGAGGGGCTAAAAACAGGTTGATTGAACTGGAAATCAAGATCGCGATGAGCAGCCCGGGCCAGGTGATGATGTATCTGAACCCGGATTTAACATCAGTCAATAAGGAGCGGGGGGTCACCTTCTGACCACTGGTTATCGTCCTGGGCTGCGGCACCTTAACAAAGAAAATCAGGAGTAAAATGGCAACCGCCGCAGTAACAATATCTACCGCAAGGACACCCTGCATTGGCAGAAGCTCCAGAAGAAGGGCACCGAGCATAGGCGAGAAGGTTTCAGTCAAACCGTTCACGACCTGATTTACTCCACCCAAACGGACAAGGTGCTCTTGAGGCACCATCAGGCTGATGGAAGCGGTCTTGGCAGGACCCTGAAAGATGCCAGCCAGCGCGCGGATAAAGAGGATCACGTAAATATGCCAGATTTGGATCAGATTGAAGGCAAAAAGGAGTGCCAGAACAGCGGTTGCTAGGGCGACCACCAGGTCGGCAAAGATCATGACCAACTTGCGGTTCCAACGATCCACCAGGGCGCCGATAAAAGGTCCGATCAGGATATTCGGGATCAAGGCGGCAGTTGTGGCGGTAGCTAACACAGTGGCAGAACCGGTGAGCTTGGTTACATACCAAACAAGCGCAAATTGAACCAGGCTGCTGCCGAGCAGTGAGATGACCTGCCCGCCGAACATGGGCAAAAAATTAGCCAGCCAATTGGCTGGAATCTCTGGTCCGTTGGATAATGGATTTTGTTCGCTTTCTGACTTGATTACTTCATCATGTTTTTCGGTCATATCAATTTTTTCCATGGGGATGATTGTAACGTAAAAAATGTTTCTCAAGAATCCTGGTGTCCAGACAATTAGCTGAAATCTCTTCTCCACTGGATGACGGATTTTGCTCGGTTTCTGACTTGGTTACTTCATCATGTTTTTCAGTTATAACTTTTTTTCATCGGGTTGATTGTATCGTAAAAATTATTTTATGTGATAATTTTTACAAGAGATTTTCGAAATTTCACAACGGAAAATGTAGCAGCACGGCTGTTGGGAAGATTCCCCCCACTGCGCAATTGACCCTCACTTCATTGATACACACTATTACGAACTTTGTCGAGGAATGTTATATGCTGGTTCCAATACAAGGTTATCCAAGAATTTCCAGATATCCTTTCAAATTGGTAACATTCAATTATGAGAAACCTATTGATCATTGGATCGATATTTTTGCTGAGCATATTAGCAGCTTGCGGCGCTCAAGGCACACTCAAAACGGGTGAAGCTACTCTGCCATTGATACCAATGGTTACTTCCACGCAGCAAGCCACCCAACCAGAGGAAAGTTTGACACCTCCTGGAGAAACCCCTCAAGCTCAGACCCAAAACAAACCAACAGGCAACCCTGAACCGATCTCCATTGTCGCCCAAAACCTTCAGACTCCCTGGGAAATTGTCTTCCTGCCAGATGGGCGTATGCTGATCACCGAACGGCCAGGTATACTCAGCCTGATCGAAACGAATGGCGTGCGTATCCCGATCGCTGATGTTTATGAGAGCAGTGAAAGCGGTTTGCTCGGCCTGGCTCTTCATCCATCTTTTGCCGAAAACCAATATCTTTATCTTTACCTGACCTACCAGGCGAACGGCAAAATGTTAAACCGGGTGGAGCGCTATCGTTTTGATGGCACTACCCTTAGTGATCCGATGTTCATTATTGACCGAATCCCTGGTGCTGCCATCCATGACGGTGGACGCATCGAATTCGGGCCGGATGGCTTTCTCTATATCACAACCGGAGATGCCGGTGCAAGTGCTTCTGCCCAGGATGTAAATTCTCTTTCAGGCAAAATTTTACGCCTGCACGATGATGGCAGCATCCCGAAAGACAATCCCTTTGGAAATGCGGTCTATAGTTATGGTCATCGCAACCCGCAGGGGTTGGCCTGGGACGAGCAAGGTCAGCTCTGGTCAACAGAGCATGGTCCGAGCGGGTTGGGAAATGGCTATGACGAACTCAACCTGATTGAGAAAGGCGGGAATTATGGCTGGCCTGAGATCCAGGGCGACCAGTCCCGCGAAGGGATGATCACTCCCAGACTGCAATCGGGGGGCAATGAAACCTGGGCGCCCGGCGACCTTGAGATCGTTGATAGAATAGCCTATTTTACAGGGCTGCGGGGAGCCACACTCTATTCGGTTCCGCTGGATGATATCCGCCCGGAGGCACTGCAGCGCCATTTTACAAACGAGTTCGGTCGGCTGAGAGCTTTGCGTTTGGGTCCGGATGGTTTGCTTTACATGGGCACTTCGAATACGGATGGACGTGGAAGCGTACGCGAAGGGGATGACAAGATATTCCGAATCGATCCGAATCAATTGCATTGACCCTGGATGCCAGTTCAAATACGCAAATGAAAAACCTACTCTCTTACCCTTCTTCGGAGGGGGTGGTAATGAGCGGATAATTCTAAGCTAGTGAAGGCACGTGAAGCCCTCCAACTCCAGAGTAGTTAGCAGCTAACTAATGGTCCATGAATAGTCAATGCAATCTCCATCGACTTGATTTATTGGTAAAATAGGGGCGAGAAAGTCCACCAGGAGATTTCATGTCAAGGTCCCGTCGTAAATCAGAGTTTTTAGTTAAATACCCTTACCCACGTAACCGCACCCGTCGTGGGATCCTCAGAGGGAGCATCGCCTTTCTGGTCTCGCTATTGATCAATTATCAAGTCGAAGGTAAAGAAAATCTGCCGAAGGAAGGACCCCTTCTGATCGTTGGGAATCATTTCCATTTTCTGGATACCATTGGTCCCATCTATGCCACCGAGTATCCCCTGGAATTCATTAATGACGCCAAGATGCCCATGGCACCCGGAATTGTCAAATTTTTGCCTGGCTGTTGGGGCACGTTGAAAATTGAGCAAGGTAAACCCAACCTCGAAGCAATTCGGGCGGCTGAAGCAATCCTGGAACAAGACGGTGTACTGGCAATTTTTCCGGAAGGTCATGTGCACCAACCACCACTTGGTCGTCCATTGCCGGGTGCTGCTTTTTTAGCCCTGCGCCTGGGAGTGCCCATTGTGCCGATCGGTACTTACAGCGAAAACAATTGGGATATTTTTGGCACGCTTCTTAAGAAAAAACGCAAACCCAAGGTCATCACCCGCATTGGCAAACCATTTGGACCCCTCGCACAGGGAGATATAGAATGTGTACCCGGCAGGGAAGAAGTCAAACGTGCCGGTCAGATAATTATGGAGCAGATTGCCGGGTTGCTGCCTGAAAGCGCCCGCGGTCCGTATTTGAATGATTCAAGCCTGCCTTGTGAAGGCTGTTAACAAGATACCAACAAACGTCAGATAAAATTACATAAGATTATTTGATTGGGAATTATGGAATATAAGGATTATTACAATACGCTTGGTGTCAACAAAACCGCGTCTGATGAAGAGGTCAAGACCGCTTATCGTAACCTGGCGCGCAAGTACCATCCGGATGTAAACAAAGAACCCGGAGCAGAAGATAAGTTCAAGGAAGTCAACGAAGCTTACCAGGTACTTTCCGATGCAGAAAAACGCCGGAA
>DHUW01000056.1:37565-44459 GCA_002409365.1 Anaerolineaceae bacterium UBA5224
CCCGATGAATTTAACGACATTTTCGGTGGTATGGGCGGCTCTGGCAGCACAAGTGGTTTTGGCGGTTTCTCTGACTTCTTCGAAACCCTTTTTGGAGGAGGTGGATTTGGCTCTTCTTACTCTGGGCAAACCCGCCAAACTCAACCACGCCGACAGGATATGGAATATGAAATCGACCTGAGCCTGCACGAAGCTTACACGGGCACCAGGCGCACGCTCCAGTTTGAAGATGGCCGCAAAATTGAAGCTACCATTCCGCCTGGTGTAAAAACTGGCTCAAAAGTCCGCCTGGGCGGTCAGGCGGGAGGAGCGGATTTGTTTTTGAAAATTAACATTCTGCCCGATCCGGTTTTTAAACGGAAAGGCGATGACCTATTTATGGAGGTTCCTGTTGACCTTTACACGGCGATTTTAGGCGGCGAGGTGGGCATCAATACGATGACCAGGACGATCCGACTGACCATCCCGGAGGGCAGTGACAGCGGGAAACGCTTCCGTCTGAAAGGTCTGGGTATGCCGACGATAAAAGATCCTACCCGGTTCGGTAATTTGTATGTGACCATCCAGGTGACAATTCCTAAAAATTTGACCGCAGTAGAGAAAGACAAATTCCGCGAAATCCGTAATATGCGTGTGGCGCGATAGCAAAGATCTGCTTTCTTCGCCTCTCACCCTCTACCCTCTTAAAGGTGGGGTGGTAAAAATTAAGAAAACACCCCGCCAGGTTGGCGGGGTGTTGATTTTCTATTAGCAACCCCTAAGGAGCTACAACGCGACCCATGAACACAACTGTATTTGTGGTGACCTCGTAGATCACATAAATGAAGGGATGGTCAAAGGTGATATCCCAGCTATCGGCTGGCATTGATGTGGTGCCAACTACAATCGCCGTCGCAGCGGCTGCCTCGGTGCCTTCTTCATTAACATCGACGAAAGCTTTGTGGAGAACATCGGTAATGTAAAGGTCGATCGTATCCGAGATGTTGCTAAAGTTAGCTGCCTGGGGGTCAAACGCTTGTTTGATGCCCAGCGCTTTCATCTGGGCGCCCAGATTGAAGGAGCTTTCATAGGTGAACTTGGGCAGACCAAGATTTACCTGGCCAAAAACACCATTGAAGCCGTTCAAAATCTCTTCCAACAAACCATCTTCCAAGCCTTGCTCAAATTGGAAAAAATCACCAGTCGGCATGATCACCGCCATGGCGTAGTTACCACCCTGGTAGGGCAGTTTGGCAGCCTGGTAGCGCTCTGTCACCAATCCGGCTCCTGTGAAACTGTTGCGCATCATCTCGACAGTTTGTTCGCTGCCATCCAGCAAAAAGAAAGGCGCACTGGCTGTCTGGTTGGGGTCAAACTGATTCTGCCAGGCACCCTTGAAGTAAACCGCATTCGTGATCACCAGGCGGGTAAGCTCATCGAGCACCCCCTGGGGGATCAAATCTTTGATCTTGTCATTCGTTTGGGCAGCCACCCACAAGTTGATCGCCTGGCGGGCAGCTTCGGCATCCGCGAAATCGACCAGCTTCAAACCGGCATTATAGTTAGCCGAAAGTATGTCCAGGAATTCCTGGTTAAATTCGAAGCCCTGCTGCACCCAAAGTGCATTGGCAATGTTGATCTGCAGCGGTTGAGTCTTCTCATCCGGGTTGGCTGGCGTTGTGATCAACAACTTGTTGAGCGCGTTCATACGATTATGCACGTCGACATCGACGTCAGTATTGATTTTCAACGCCTGGGCGATTTCAGCCTTCGTTTCCGCATCGGCACCAGCATAAACCATCAGGAATGCCTGGTAGATGCTATAGGGTGAATAGATCAGGTTGCCCTCCTGGGCTGCCAGCTTTCGATAGAGGTCGATAGCGAATTTGTTGATCTCCTCAGACTGGTTAAGCAGGTCGTCCTCGCTGGCAATGGGGTCGGTGATAAAAGGTAAACCACCGTTTACTCCACTTACTGCATCTTGCGTTGGCGATTCCTCGACTGGGTAAGGTTCCCCGCTTGGTTCCTGGGTTTCATCTGACGGGTAAGGCTCGATGGGAATGTCGGTTGGAACAGTAGGCATAGTCGTAGCAGGTGCACAAGCACTTAATAGTATGCCAACTACCAAAAAGACTGCGAGTGATGTTCTAATTTTCATTTTTTCTCCTTCGGAAGAGAAAGTAATTTTGGTCTATTTTCTCTTCTGTGTACAAGACGAATTCTATCCTTTGAAGGTTCCCTTACCAAATTAACGCAAAAGCCTGTCGGGTGGACCAACAGGCTTTTTGCGGAAGTCTAATCGCTGATAGAGGGTCAGCGAATTAACCTGGTTAAAAGATGGACCTTACGCGATAAAAGGCAAGTCCAAAATATTCCCATAATGCCTGGAAGGTTTGATCCAGTGCAGTACTACTGGGAAGAATACGGGTGAGGATTTGTTGCCAGGTCGAATCAGCAAGGTTTTGCCAACTGGCAAGTGTGACCTGGTAATCGACGGGAGCGGGGGTGATGGTCAAACCGCTGTAGCGGAGCAAGTACATGGTGCGGTCCATTTTTAGAGCAGTTGTCACCAAAATGACAGACTGCATTTCCTTGTCCTCGATGATCTTAAGCGATTCTGTAACATCTTCCCGTAGGTTTGAAGCCTGGCTTTGCATAATGATGGCGCGTTCTGGAACGCCCAACTCCATCAGGAGGATCTTTGCGTTCTCGGTACGGGCGGTGTTCCCACTGACAATGATCACTGGGGCGAGTTTTTGTTGATAATACATGGCACTATAGAGTACACCATCAGCTTCTCCTTCCACCTCGACGCGCTGGCGCGGAGTGTCTGCTTCCATGGCGCCATCAGCCATGAGCAGGATAGCATCTGCCTTTTCCATTTTCTCGACGGGCATATACCGCCATTCCATGGAGCGGGTGAGGAAGGTAGAGAAGATTTGGTTGCCAAATACAGCAACGATTACCAGGGAAATGGCAACAAACCAGATCGCAGTTTTGGGCGAACTTTTGATTAAAAAGAGGGAGAGAAATAAAACCAAGCTCACAAAAGCAAGCGGATTTAAAAATTGCACGAAAAAATCTCGAATGACGCCGACCATATTCTTCTCCTTTGATCTAAACCTAACCCTATAGTTGCAAGAGTCGAGCCAGCAGGAGAGGAAAAGTAGGAGAAAAAGAAAAATGAACCATTATCCTGGACATGAGATGACAGAGAATTCGAAAAACTAGCAGAATTTATGAAAGGAGCGCTTCAGTCAATCACTCGGGATAGATCAGATCGTACACTTCTGGTGCAAATTTTTCGACCGTTTCCGATGTAATCGCATTCGTACGGCAGATCTCTGCGTACAAGTCTGCGCTTTTGCGTTTGGTGCGGACTTGAGTCTGCGGATCCAGAGCCCACAGTCCGAAGCGCTGACTCCAGCCGCGTTCCCATTCAAAATTATCGACCAACGTCCAGTGAAAATAACCTTTGACTGGGATATTGTTATTGACCATATGCCACATGGCGAGAAGATGTTCCAGTAAATAACGTCGACGGAAGTCATCTTTGCTGTCGTCGCAGCCATTTTCGGTCACATAAATTGGCAGATCAAAATTGTTTGCCCATTTAATCGCATCCCTGAAACCCTGCGGGTCGTTTGCCATAAAACCAGTTTCAGATAGCAGCGCATCATCAGAAAAATAGCGGTCGCTGAAGGCGCGGTTGCTTTTGGTAGGATCAAATTTGATCAGATCGCGGGTGTAATAATTGAGTCCGATAAAATCCTGGGTGTCCTTGGCTTGCAGAACTTCCTCTTTGAGACCACCGACATCAAACTTACCCGTTTTCAAAGATGTAGCTAAACCACCATTAAAAATTTCATCATGGCGCTTGCCTACATAACGGGTGAGGGGACCCTGGTTGGCAGGCTGAAACCCACGCCAGTGATGTGCAATACCCACCTGGGCTTCCGGCTGCAATTCGTGAATCACTTCGTATGCGGCAGCGTGTGCTTTGACCATGTTGAGTAAAACCTGGAAAGCTGCTTTTTGATCGTTTTTACCGGGTGGAAAGCCCCCGCCCAGATAACCGCCATAGGCAAAAACGTTGGGCTCGTTGATGGTGATCCACAACTGGCAATGCGACTTGAGCGCATCCACGGTTCGGCGGGTGTAAGTGGCAAAGAGATCAACAATGGCTTCGTTCTCCCAGCCGCCCATTTCTACGAGCCAAAGCGGGTTGCTAAAGTGATGCAGGGTGACCATGGCGGTCATGTTGCGCTCGCGTAAACCGATCAGCATCATGCGGTAGCGATCGAGTGCGGCTTCATCCCAGCGGTCTGGCGTAGGCTGGATGCGCGACCATTCCACGGAGAAACGATGTGCATTTTGCCAGGTATCCTGGACCCGGTTGAAATCTTCCCGCCAACGCCCTGCCCACCAGTCGCAGGCTTTCCCGCTGCGATCGCCGTCCTGGATATGCCCTGGCTCTTGCTCCCATGCCCACCAATCGTTATTAATGTTATTGCCTTCCACCTGGTGCGCAGCGGTAGCAGTGCCCCACAAAAAGCCGTTTGGATAATTGAAAGCCGCTCTCGGCATACTTCCTCCTGGATGAAGTCCTTGGTTGAATTGTATCAATAGTTCGCCAGGTCATCTGTATCGTATTTGCTGAAATCATTACAGATTTATAATCAGAGTCACAGACTCTCATGGATTTTTGAGAGGAATTGGCAGTCTTTGAGAGTGATACAAGAATATGCTATCCTCAATCCGATGGGGGATCTACGTACCGGTATATTTTAGAGAGGTGTTTCTATGAATGAAGAACCGTTACATGAAATCAAGCCTGAAAATAGTGATCTCAATGAAAATTCCGGGTTTCTGCCAAAGGAAACGCTGAAGCGACCCGGGCTTTCTTTGCTCAGTCTTTTCGCGGCAGGTGCCGTGATGATGCTGATCTGGTGGGGTGTAAACCAAATGGGCTGGCGCTGGCCGCTTTCTGTGCTGGTGGTTTGTGCACTCTATGGGATAAATAGCCTTCTCCAGGAACGAAAAATTCCTGCTGCTTCATGGGTTCTGCTGGGTCTGACAATGCTCGTCGGCTTCATCCCTGCCCTACGCAGCAACGATTACACCATGATGCTTTCCATTCCGGTTACATTGGTCAGCCTGGCACTGCTCACGGCTGATCTCTTCAGCGGGCAATGGTGGCAGTTCCGCATTAGGGAGTATCTGAAAGCAGGTTTGCAGGCAATTCTTGCCTTTTTCGTCGGCTTCCCAATTATCGCCTCACAGGCGTTGCGCACAACCGGGAAGGACCCTGACCAAAAAGCATCAGGCAAGCGGCTGGCGCTTGGTATCCTGAAGGGCATCCTGATCACGATACCTCTTCTGTTGATATTTACTTTTCTTTTCGCTTATGCCGATACGATCTTCGAAAGCAAGATCGATTCGTTGTTCCAATGGATCAAGGCAGATTTTCTTTCCCAGTTGGTTGGGCGGGTCTTCCTGACTCTCTTTTTCACCTGGCTGCTGGCAGCTGCGTTGTGGCTGCTGGTAACGCACAGCAGCAAAGCCAAAAAGATCGAACCAGACTCACCCCTCCTGGCACCCTTTTTAGGAATGACCGAAACAACAATCACACTGGTCAGCCTGAATCTTCTCTTTGCATTTTTCTTAATAATCCAGTTCCAATACTTTTTTGCTGGAGAAGCCAACATTACCCAGGATGGCTTCACCTACGCCCAGTACGCTGACAGGGGATTCAGAGAATTGCTCCTGGTCGCAGCAATTGCCGGCCTCGTGTATTATGTCCTGGCATCTTTTACCCGTCGCGAGAGCAAACCAAGGCGCCTGATCTTCTCGCTGCTTGGCGGATTGCTACTGCTGCAGGTTGGCGTGGTTTTGGTTTCCGCTTACCAGCGCATCAACATGTATGTTAACGCTTATGGCTTGACTGCCTACCGATTCATCCCCCAGATCTTTATTTTCTTCCTGGCTGCAACACTGCTTTCGCTGGTTTTGATGGAATTTTCTGACAAGTTTAAACGCCTGGCGTTGATCTTGTTTTCTGCGGCAATGCTTTTCACGCTCACCCTGGCTGTGATCAATGTGGACAAGGTGACAGCGCGTCACAATGTTGAGCGTGCCCTGCAAGGGAAAGAGTTGGATTACAACTTTTTAGTGAATGGAATTTCAACCGACGCCGAACCTTTCCTGTTCGAAGTGGTACATTCTGGCAGCCTTACTCAGAATCTGCAGCAGAACCTTGAAAAAGTTCTGGCTTGCAGAGCAACCAGATTTGAAGAGGCTATGGCTGGAAGGCGAAATTGGTTGGATTATGACATCTCTTTCATGCGAGCTAAAAACCTCTACAGCCAAAATCAGGACCTGCTGCAGAAATGGCCCCTTGAAAAGATGTACCAACCCGATGGCTGGCTTGGGGTCACCATCGAAGGCGATGACATTTATTGCGGTCCCATCAAGTAAGCGTAATCCGATCAATGATAAGATTATTGTATGTTTCCACAACTTGACCCAAGCGAAGCACGCTTCCTGGCAGAGATCATTGTCAGCATTTTTGGTGTCGTATTTTTCCTTGGGCTGGCACTGTGGATGATCAGGCGCAAGCAAGCTGCCAAACCAGGCGAACCCACCCCGGCACCAGCCAGCCTGCCAGAGACTGCAGAACTGAAGGCAATGAACCCAGACGAGCAAAGCGATCGTGTAACTGCCCTCCTGCAGGAATACCAAACTTGGAAAAAAGAGCGATTGCTGCGGGGTGAGGATGGAAACAGCCTTTTCATACGGACTGGTGTTGAGAAAAACGGCTTGCGTTACCAGTTGGTTGCCAGCACGCAGGTTCAGGCGCTTGCCATCTACCTGAGTACACTAATGGCCGAAAATGACCCCCAAGCCAGTGTGCAG
>DHUW01000056.1:44816-49501 GCA_002409365.1 Anaerolineaceae bacterium UBA5224
GAGTATGCTGAAACGCTGGCACCAGAGATGACTGCGCAATTATCATTCAGCGGGTTTCTTACTCATCAGCTTATCAACCTTGATCCGAGCCTGGATTGGTCTGCCCTGGGAGAGAGCCGTGAGCAGTTTTTCAACCTTTTTGTGGAACATGAGTATTTCACGAGTGAAACAGTTCTCAGAAAGTTAGGGCTGAATTTGCTTCAGATGGGCATGCTTGCTTTGTTCGACCATGATCTTCAAGCAATACAAGCTCTTCATAAAATGCAGGCGGATCTGGTTGAATTTGTTGAGGAATGGTTGGTTGGTTTACAAGCAGAGCCTGAATTCAGTCGGTCGGCGATGCTTGCCTGTGCAGTTCCAGCCTTGCTGAACCTCGAGGTAAAAGAGTTGAACGAGCGTGTCTGGGAGGCTCTGCTGAACTCCCAGCCAGATAAAGATGACGGTCTTGGCGCGACTTTGAAGGTTCTGGGAATGGTGTTTTTGGCAGGTCACAGGGAGTAATGATTTTTATCTGGTAATAACATCGCAGTGGCCGGTTTGGAATCTGTCCCTTCGCAACTCAAAACATAAGGGAGACCGTGGAAGGTCTCCCTTATTAATTTACTGCTTAAACCGACCAGGTCAGGGGAAATGTGTGACTTATTCACCCACCATGTAGGCCATTGAAACGGTACCGGGGCCGACGTGGCTGCCAATCACCGGGCTGACCTCCGAGCGGATCACTTCAATCGGATGCAAGCGTTCGATAGCCATTTCTTCCATCGCTACCATCGCGTCGAAGTCCAGGGCATGGAAAGGTCCAATCCGCACAGGTTTGCGCCCGTCAATGTCTTTTTCAATCAAATCCACCATGCGAACCAGGGCCTTTTTCTGTGAGCGAACGCTTTCGACCAATTCGATCTTTCCATCGCGGATCATCAAAATCGGCTTGAGGTTCAAAGCCGAACCAAGCAGACGTTTAGCGGTATTGATCCGACCGCCGCGATGCAGATATTCCAGGTCATTGACCGTAAAATATACGCCGATTCGTGGGTAAACATCCTGGGCAAGCTGATAACATTCTTCCAGGGTCGCTCCCTTCTCTGCCGCACGAGCAACTTCGAGCACCATCAGGGTCAATGCCATCGAAACCAGCCGGGTATCCATGACGATCAGGTTCGCCGGATCGCCCAGTTCTGCCTTTGCCTGGACGGCGGAATCAGTAGTGGCTGATAAACCCTTGGAGAGGCCCAGGTAAAGTACATCTTTTCCTTCGTCCAGGAGCTTTTTGAAAATTTCCAAAAACTGCCCAACAGTAACTTGGCTGGTAGTTGCCAGTTCTTTCGATACAGCCATTTGCTCGTAAAACTCGGTGGCTTGAATATCAATACCATCGTAATAAGTCTTCCCTTTCCAGTTGACCGTTAATGGCACAATTGACAAGTTATATTTTTCAACATACTCCCTGGGTATATAGGCTGAAGAATCACTTACGATCGCGACCTTGCTCATTTTATCCTCCGCTCCTCATAATAAGTAATTAATACATGAAATCCAGTTTCAAAAAAGTAACCTGAATGTTTCGTACTAAAAGTTAATTATATTCGAACACAATCGCTACTTTTGAAAGGTGACATCTGTCACATTTGATTTTTCATGTGCCTGCGAGGGTTCAATGAGGACGGTCGGTCGTAAACGCAAATTCTCCGCCCTCAATCAACCACCTATCCATTGAATCTCAATTTTCCACTGCCTGGCTCCAGGGTCAGGCTGGACAAATAAAGAGGGCGGGCGGACTCAGACAGCAGCCACTGCCCGACCGCCTGCCAGGGTGCTTCCAAGGGCTGACCAAAACGTGTTTCAAGACTGCCATACGGACTCAAGTATAAATTTGCGTTTTCTACCCCAACCTTACGCCATACTTTTAAATTGCGGTTGGGGTCAATGCCAGCACATAAAGGTTCCAAAACGGCATTTCCTTGCATTATCAATGTGCTGAACACTTCCAGGCAGTCCTTTCCCTCATCACCCAGTGGTGGTACATCCTGGCTTTGGCCAAAATCGTACTCTGCAAACTGAAGGAATTGACCGGCATGGGCAACCACGCTTCGAACCTGCTCCACCTGGTCGAGCAAACCAGTCAGTCGGAACAGCAGATCTGACCCCGGAAGGCGACTCTTCCAGGCAGCGCTCGTTTCGTCATAGAGTAACAAAGTGCCTGCCTGGTAACCCTGGTTTTCATCCAGCCCGAGCAGGTAAAAGTTGTCCGGGTTTACTGCACCGGTGCGTTCCAACACCAACCAATAATGCAATCCGGCATCCAGACTGATAGGCACAGGCAAATTCACTTCCTTCCAACCATAGCTTTCAGCGCTCAGTTCGCCTGGGTTTAACAGTTGGAAGCCCAAATCGACCCCGGATGGTCTTCCAGCCAGGTCAGGTTGCAGGCTGAACTTTAACATATCAGTAGGGCTGCCTTGTTTTCGGGCGCGTACCGCCAGGCGCTGATATTGCAAGGAATTGTTCGGAACAAAAGACTGCGCCATTTTCCGGTTCGCAAGTGAGTTTCCGAGGCTCTGCGTCCCCTGTTGAAAGGGGGAGTGTGCCGTAAGCGCGTTCAGACCGGGCCAAATCCGCCAACTGAGGGTCTGCATCCACCCTCGGCATTCCAAATAGTATGCTCGTTGTCCATCACCTGTGTTCCTGGTCCGGGGTGCCAGTCGAATTTCAGGCCAGGCATTTTCATGCAATTGCACCAATGCCATCCATTCAGCAGTTGCCCGCTGGGTAAAACTAGCGTTGTAAACCTTTTCTTTAATCCCATACACAGCCTGGCTCTCCAGGTCATCAACCCAGGCGGTCTGATATGTCTGTTCTGTTTCAGAACTGCCCAAATCTTTGTAGCGCACCGCCACACGGTTGGCGACCTCGCTCATACCAACCCGATGCTGCAGCTCACCATCTTCATGGCTTACACGCTCCAGGTAACCCCACCAGGCTAACCTGCCCTGCGGGTCATAAACACGCACATCCTGACCGAGTCGGGTGCGCCAATCTTCCATGCTCAACTGCTCGCAAGGGCAGCGAATAAGCGCCTTGGTGGGTCCCGCAAAATCATCCCAATTTAGGCTAATTGGCAGGCAACTGTTGGGCGAGTTTAAGAACCGACCGTTATAACGATCCAAAACTTCAACCGACCAGCTCAAGGCAATCTCCATTGATGACGATACCAGCCTCGGATAGAGAGTGTCCGGTCGATAGGAGCCGAACCGCTCACATCGGTTTGAAAACACCAAAAATACTGGGGTAAAGCCGGTTGCAGCCTGAGCCCTGTGCCGAAGTGTGTGTGACTTTTGAACTCCAGACTATCCTGCAGGCTCCAACTCTTCCCACTCATTTGATCCTGGATCATTTTCAACGGATACTTCAACCCGCTCAAGGCATGGAAACCAGAAAACTCGTGTTGCGGCAGGAGCAGTATATCGTCCATTTCGAGCAGGTGCTCACCTGCGTCAGTTTGCTTTGCCTGCAAAATGATCTGGTGTGGGATGGTATAGCTTTCCATAGGCAGCTCGCCAAGCGGCAGGTGCAGGGGGTCCAGGCTGGCGAAACCTTTTCCCACTACCACGTCAGTGACCGGTCCTTCAAAGACCAGCTTATCCTGCAATTTTATGGCAATACGCAACTGAAGCGAGTGACTCAGGGTCGCGCTGAAGAATCTCACCAAAGGTAAAATCGAGCCTCCTGCCAATTGGCTGACTTCGATTGGTCCCAGAACCCAGCTTGCCAAATTTTGCCAACGGGTACCACTCCAACGATATTGACAATAATTTCCTCCCGAAGCCAGGCTGTGAGCCACCACCGTCCCTCCGCTGCCGTTCTCAGCTTCCAGGTTCAGGCTTGGTTGCGGCGCGCCCAGGCTAACAGGCAGGCTGCCGATCCAAAAATCACCCAGATCAGATCCGTTGAAGTTGTTTTCATACTGAAAACGTAACAGTGCCGGATACTTCAGGTTAAGGCTGCCGACATCTACCGAAAACCAGTTGTCATGACCGACATCATTATCATCATGATTGAAAATTGTGATCCCGGTCGTCGTAGGAGGTCCTGAACTGTTGGTAAGCGGCAGGGGTACCTCATCGCCAAAAAAGAAGGAATCCCGCAGGATCTCCAGGTCGAGTTCCGAAGAACCCTTTTCAAAAGATGCCAGGTGACCTGGCAAGATTTTTATCGTGAACTGGTGAATATGGGCATATCCGTAAGCCTGCAAGCCTTCACTCCACAACCGGAGAAAAAGATCAGCTGGCTGCTGTTGGAATAACTCGAGGCGATCCAACCATTGCCGCAACTGCAGCTGTGAGCCGCGCAGATATAACCGCACAGTTTCTTGCGAGGTTTTTTCTTCACCGGGGTTGAACTGGTAATCCGAACCAACCAATCCATCCAAAACATTAGTGCCAGTCAGTGCGAGCCAGGCTTGCTCATCAGGTAAATCCAGTCTGCCGATCGACAGGTTAGTCATAAGGCTCCGGATTTTCCAGCACCCAGGTGCCCCAGGGGACAAGATTTGACTGGGTAAAAGTGCGCAAGCGCAAGTGCTCCAGAAACTGATCGCGTTCCTGTCGTAACGAGCGCGCCCAGGTCTCCAGGTCTGGTTGATTGGCCGGAATGTTGCTGTAACTGCTGCGATTGTGCAGCGCGACTGC
>DHUW01000016.1 GCA_002409365.1 Anaerolineaceae bacterium UBA5224
CAACTGGGAGGAGGCTCCCTCCGCCCGCTATTGTCACCCCCGTGAAGAACATTTGCTTCCGCTGCTGGTTTGTGCCGGATTGGCTCAGAAACCTGCTGAAGTGATCTTCGATGACCAAATTCTGGGCAAACGCGGCCTGGCCTTTGGTTGGTAGGTTAGCCTTTATTTATTGATAAACAGAGCATTTCAGGTATAATACTTGCCTGCCTGCCCTCGTAGCTCAATGGATAGAGTACCTGACTTCGAATCAGATGGTTGGGAGTTCGAATCTCTCCGGGGGCATTTTAATTTCCTCCTTTCGAATACGTCAACAACAGCAAACCAAAGGGTCAATTCCACGATCCTGATCTCCTTCGAAACGACAATTGTGCATCCATCGTATAATCTAGCTCATGGCAAAAACAGTACACGGACGGGAACGGATTTGGGAAATCCAGGAATTGATCGGCAGCGGTGACGCTGGCGAAGTTCTGCGGGTCGTCTCCCAACCTGGAAACCTACAAGGCGTGATGAAACGCCCAGTGCAAAATGTTTCTGGAGGCACCATTGTGCGCCAGGCAGGTCAAATAGAGACGGAAGGCAAGATTTTGGCAGCCCTGGATGGCATCAATTTTTCAAAAAACGAAGTCACGATCCACACTCCGCTGCTGCTCGACCGCAGCATTGAAGGTACCTCCAACACCGCAAACCTTTTCATGGTCAGTGAAGAAATTAAAGGCAAATCGATTTCCTCGCTTCTGGCAGATCGTCTCACCACAGGACAGCCGATCCCGCAAAATGTAGTTTTGAAAGTGCTTTCCAGCCTATTGCTCCTGCTGGAAATAGCGCATTCAAAAGGCGTTGTCTGGAATGACATCAAGATGGACCACATCTTCTGGAACCCGATAACAACCACCATGAGTTTCATCGACTGGGGTAACGGCATCTTTTTCCAACCCCAGCCGGACCTTGAAAACAGTCCGGTCTGGCAAGACTACACGCAAATGTTCGAAGAGGGGTTCAATTTGCTTAACCAGGCTTCTTCGAACGTTATCGACGATCTGGACTGGCCTTTGCACTCTTCAGAAATCACGCTTAATGAAATCCCGCAGCTGCGTATGCGCGTTGAGTACTACGAAAATTACCTGACCATGCGAGCGATCGAGTACGAACTGTTCTTTGAACGGTTCACAAACTCGTTGACCAACATTGACGCCCTCAGGCAAGCCCTGGAGTTAAACGAGGAGCTGCGAAAGTTTGGCATTATCTCGGATCTCTCCCGCCTACGGGCAGCTTCCGAGATTTTGCTGATCAGGCTTCTGGCTGAAAGAGATTTCGGCCAGGTTGATCGAATGCTCAATGTAGTTGAAACTTCCTTGAAAGAGACTCTATCAATCCAGTGGAAGCTGGCAAGTTACTTGCTTAAGTTGAAAAAAGAAATCCCATCAGACGAGCTCAGCGAGTTGCTCAAATTTGTTTTCGCTTGCGATTGGGCAGAGGCGATTTGGAAAGCCAGAAACTTGATTGGGCGTGACTATTCGACCAGAGAACTCGCTTCTGTGGTTTATGCCATGCGCGACCTGTTTTTCGACTCAAGCTCTGTGACCACAGTTTATGCCGACATGCTGAAATTCCTTTCCCAATTGGAAGAGCAACTCACTTATCTCAAAAATAACGCTTCCCTTGAATCGGAATTGGGCAACCGCCTGATCTCTCTCCACAAGAGATTGCAGGTGATCGTATCTCACTGGTCCACATTATCTCCGGGTGAGGCACTTGGCAACCAGCTGTTTAACTTGCGTCAGATCATCAGCGAAGCCACTGTGATGAGGCTGAGACTACCTGATGGGTTCTCTGACCGGCTCCAAAAAGCACTGGCGAGCATGCGTGAGATTTATCAATGCTGGAACTCTGCAGACATTGAAGGCTGTCTTAAATCCACCAAGAAACTCTATACGATCGAGCCCACATTAGATTACCTCTTACCGCTTGCAGACTCATTCTCTCGCATGAAAGCTAACCTGGCTGATTTTGAAGATGGACCTGAGGCAGATCAAACGGTTAACACTTTCGCATCGGCACTTTTAGCCCAATCTGAAGATCTGCATAAGCATCTCGGGGCTGCCGATTGGCTGGTTAATTACGACACAGCACTGCGGGAGATGAGCCGGGCAAACAATCTTGAAAACTTGCAGGATCTTGGTCGGAAGCAAAACTGGCCCACGCAGTGGGTCTTCCAGCCGAACCTGAAGCTGGACGTGCCTTACGTTCAATTAGCTCAAACCATGCTGACTGATGAGCAAAAGATTGAGTTAAGCACTTTTCACGAAAATCTCCATCTCCTGCAGTCAAGCGCAGAACAGTTGCTGAGCCTGCGCCAATATTTACCTTCCTCTTATGGCTCTTACAAGGAACTCGATGAGGAATTCCAATTCATTTTTTCAGGCATTCCCCGCGAACCGTATTCTCCAGATCTGAAAAATTTTCCAGCCGAGGATACGGACCAGGTGAAACTGGCTCTGAAAGTGCTCACTGAGGTTAATGAATGGAAAAAAGCAGCGGAGTCAGGAGAGTGGTCTTCACTGAATTCCATGACCGACGGCTTTGAACCTGGATGGGTAATCCTGGATGATCTGAAAAAAGCAACCTTCATCTGGGTTAATGAAATATTACCCATCATCACTGACCTCAAGCAGCGCAAGTGGAAATCGACCCGATATAAAGAGATTCTCAAGCCTACGATACCCGAGCTGTCAGATGCCCAGGCTCATCTCTACACCTTCATATGTGAATGGCACAAAATCGAACACCAGGGCTTGTATCCCGAATTGCTTAACGAGCTCATTTACCAGAGTGATGCTGCTCAAAAAGACTTTTTCGACGCCTGGCAAAAGTTGTCACGCTCAGATTCGGCTGTTCTGACCTGGCTTGCACAAAACCAGCAGGGCGTTTTAAGCGAGATCAACCAGGTTTTGCTTACTCTCTACCGCTCTTTACGGGAGCTGCAGCGCAACTTCGAGGTTATCAACCAGCTCGAAATGGCACGAACACGTCTTGCCAGTAACGCAGCAGGTGACCTGATGTTTCTTTTGATCAAACTCGACGAAACCATCAATCCTGACCACAAAGCCAATCCTGTCTTCAAACGATGGCAACGCCAATACCTGGATCTGCTCTCCGTGGCAGACAGTACCAAAATTCGCCAGGGTATCCAGGAAATTGAAGGCATACACCCGCTCCTGCCCTGGTTTGACGAACTGGTTCGACGAGATGCAGGCTACTTTGAACAGCCGGCTGCGCATCGATGGTAAAATAGCTGGACTTTACGAAAAAATATGCAACAAATCAAACTTGACTCTCAATCTGGCTTTTATTTAGCCGAACCTTTAGACACCTGGCTGACCGCGGGTCAGCACGATTTTGCCATCCCGGAAGCGGGCGGCTCAAGTGCACGTGTCTTCCTTTACAAACATATCTCAGGGAAAACACCCTTCAGCCGTGACCCTGCTTTTAAAGTTATGCGGCATGACAAAATTTCTTATGCCAAGCCGCTTTTCATCGAAGAATACAACATCCTGGCGAACCTGCGCGGACTGGGTAATTTAACGCCCATGTTGCAGGCAGGTTTTCTGAAAACAGACCCAAACACAACCTGGCCGTCCGAGATCGCCCCACTGACCAAGCAGATGGAAAAGCAAGGTGAGGGTGTAAATATCAAAGGTGATATGGATGTATACGAAGTGGACGAGATTGAAGACGTGCTCGCCCAAATTGAAGAGCGTATTCAGGATGGCTGGCTGCCTTTCCTGATCCTGGAACGCCGATGGGAAGATAACCTTTACTTGCTCTGTGATGCTGGTTATACCCGCGGTAATTTCGTCCGCAACCTGAGCATGAAACAGGTGCTGGACATCGCTGTTCAAATCTGTACATTACTTGAAGAAGCCCATGGCCAGGGCGCTACTTTTCTTGATCATAAATTGCTGCACTATTATTGGAACGAATTCCGTCAAAAGGTGGTCATCATTGATTGGAATATCGGTCACTGGCAGCCTAACAATTTCTCGCCAGAAGTTCAGCAAGCAGATATGGTTCAGTTCAGTTCCCGCGCCCTGCATCATATCTTTACGGGACGGCAGGCCCCTGGTTCGGTTGCGGTTGGACCCAACCGACCGGAAGACATCGCCAACTCTCCGACTCACTTCAAAGCCAGTTACTCATTCGATGTTCAAAATCGTTTGAATGACCAGGAAATCCATTTCCTCGAAAAAGCTCTTGACGGTTACTATAAAAATCCCTCGGAGATGAAAGCTGCCCTGCAGGCTCTGCAACGCAAACGGCTCTAAGTCCGCTTCCCTTTTGAAAGGACATTAAATGGTTAGTTCATTAATTGAACAGGCAATGAAAGTGCTGTCCAGCAAGGACCCCACAGATGAGGAGCTCAGCCAGGCTGAAAGCGGTCTATCAACCTATCTGGAAGCTTTGGCAACCAACCGCATTGCGGATGATGTAGGCATCGACGAGCTCGAAGAAGCCAATCGCCTTTTGCGCGAATTACGCCGCGAACGCAGCCGCCGTGCTGCCGGACCTGCCAGCATAGCTTCTCAACGTCAAGAAACACCTCAATCAACAAATATTCCTTCCGCTGAAAAAGCAGAGTTCGAACCCGAATCGCCTTCATTCAGTCAGCCCTCAGCAACACGCCCCGAAACACCAGCTGGTGAGCAGGAGGCAGCATCCAAACCAGTGCTGGGAGATTTCTCGGAATCAACACCGATCACTCGCACTAACTTAGGCGATGCTGATGCGAACGGTATCGATAGCGATCCACTCAAACGCTTCTTCCAATCCACACACGATCCGGAAGCGGAAAAGATGATGGATGAAGCTGAAGAGGCTTTTTATAAAGGTAATTACCAGGCGGCAATTCCGCTTTACGAAAAAGTGATCCAGATGGAACCGGGCTGGACACGAGCGCAGGAACACCACAGCGAAGCAGAAGATTACCTGCGTTCCGGCAACATCCCTTCGGTCGCCCTGCCCCCTGAAGCCGGCAAAGCCTATGGTAAGGCGCAAAGCGCTGCCCGCGTTTTCCGTTACCAGGTGGCGCTTAAATATCTTGACGAAGCCTTTGATCACCTTGAAGATGCTGGTATCAAACGCTGGCGTGAGGGTGAGGAACTGCGCCACGACCTTGAAAACCAGATGCAGGCATACGATGTTTACCACGAAGGGCTCAATCTGCTCACACAAGGTGAATTGGTAACTGCACTGGGCAAGATCCAGACAGCCGCAAGTGCTGTGGCAATCCCTGAATACATCGACAAAGCTGCCGAGGTGCGCACGGATATAGCCATGATCAACGAGGTAAGTGATCTGGTCAGTCTGAGTGGCAAGATTCCGCCTGCCAGGCTGGCGGATGCCAAAAGCAAACTCGAAAAAATCCGTATGAAATACGGCGAAATCCCGCAATTGGGGCGTTTACGCAACCGCCTCGATCAGCTTGTCCCTGCCACAATTCAGTCTCTTCTGGATAACACCAGGCGATTTAAAGCAGAGGCTGCGAATGCACCCACGGTTGCACTGGCTCGCGAAAAGGTCACCGGTTCTCGTGAAAATCTTGATTATCTCAGGCAATTGGATGCTTACGATTCGGAGAGTCTCTCGCTTGAAAATGAGATAAGTGCACTCGAAACTGAGATCAGTACGAATGAAGATGCCATCAAGAGGGCTGAAGCAGCACTTGAGAATGGAAATAAGTATTTCGCACTCGATGCCATCCGCATCAGTTCGAAAGCTCGTAAACGCTTCCCCCAGGATCCCCGTATTCTTGAGCTCAAGCGTGGTTTTCTGCCGACATACCTGGTGACTGGAATCGGTACTGTGGTGATCTTGGTGCTGCTTATCATGGGCATCAGCCTGGGAGCCAGGAAAATTTCTGATGCAGCTTATGAGCGCAACCTTGCACGCACTCCAACCGTGACCATGACACCGACGATCACGCTCACCCCGACAATGACATTAACCCCGACGATCACCGTGACACCTACACCCGACTATTCACCCACACCTACCACTACAGTCACACCCACACCGGTCATGTTCGTCCGTGCTCTTCGAGATGTTTGGGTCAGGACCGGCTGCTACGGTTCCTATAGCTCACCTGGACGTCTGCGGGAAGGAATGACCGTGCAATTGGTTTCCATGCCGGAGCGCCGTTTTGACGAATTTAACCGTGAATGTGTGTTGATTGAATATACTTCTGGAGATTACGCAATCATTGGATACGTGTTGATCGAGGATATT